>JBGTGN010000156.1:0-79303 GCA_041746715.1 Pirellulales bacterium
AGCCCGAGGGCGCACGGGCATGACACCACGACCACCGCCAGTCCCGCGAGAACGCCTGCCGCGGTCCCTCGATACCACCCATGCAAGCCACAGGTGACAACCGCCACGACGAGCACCGCCGGCAGAAACCAGGTGGCGATCTGGTCGGCTGTCCGCTGACTCCCGCTCGTTGACACCGCGGTGGTGACCACGGCAATGAGCTGCTCGAGCGTGCCGGCGCCGGGTGGTGCTGTCACGGTCACCACAAGCTCGCCATCGAGGTTTGTTGTTCCACTTCGGACAACGTCGCCCGGGCCCCGCACTACCGGCTCGCTTTCACCACTGACCGTTCGTTCGTCCATGGCAGCACATCCTGATGCGATCACGGCGTCAACAGGCACTTGCTCCCCCGGCAGGATTCGCAACGCGTCTCCCACCTCCACATCAGCCAGCGGAATTTCTACTTCTGAAGTCGTTCCGATGTCCTGCCTACCTGTCGCCTCGCGGAGCCGTCGCACGCGATCAGGCAGGAGTGACTCGAGGTCACGAAGCGCTGCGGTCGTCTGGAGCTTTCCCGAGGCCTCGAACCACCGGCCAAGCGTCACGGCCACAAGCACCATGCACGCGACCTCAAAGTAGACATGCCCCTCGCCCTGCCAGGTGGCCCAGGCCGAGATTGCAAAGGCCGCGGCCACGCCACTGACGAGCAAGATATCAATCGAAAGCCGGCCCCGCCGCAGGTCCACCGCCGCGGACTCCACGAGCGGTCCACAGAGCAGGAGAAGCACCGGCACGGTAAAGACGAGCGACGCATATCGGGCAAGGTCAAAGAGTGCCCTGGCCTGACCGCTTGTTTCGCTTGGCGATGTCTCCGACCACAAGAAAAACGTAAACACCATCACATTCATGGAGAAAAACGCCGCCAGTCCCAGGCAGGTCATCATCCAGCGAGCCTGTCCATCAGCCCCACCCGCCGCCGTAATCGAAGCGGCAAAACGGCACCCCGAGCAGCAATACAACGGCCCACTATCCACGCCACCGCGAACCGGCAGGCCACAGTAGTTACACGCGGCATTCATACTTCACGACCGGCGGGGCATCCATCTTCACGACCGACGGGGCATCCATCTTCACGACCGACGGGGCATCCATCTTCACGACCGACGGGGCATCCATGCCCCCGGCGGTCTTTGCGGCCCTCCGGCCGCCGGTCGCACCTCCGGGCTCCCGTACTCGAAACCGCTGCGGTGTGGTGCGCCGCAGCAACCGGGGCGCAGCCAACGGCGCTTCCAGCTCAGGGTGGCCCGTGCCGCAGAGCCGGCGTAGAAAACCGAGCGAAGCCAGGATAGCGAAGCGAGGTTTTCTCCGAGTGAGCGAAGGGCAGGATGCCCGGAGCGAACTGCTACACGCTCGGCGGGCCATCCCTGGCCCCGGCGAGCTTGTCGGGCCTCCGCCCGACGGCCGACCTTCCTGGCGGCCGTGACATTGCCACCTCCAAACGGCTTCCCGCTCACGGTCGTTCGAGCAGTTCGATCTGCATTGCCGGAAGCAGAAACCGGATCGTGTACGTGACCGCAAAAATCCAAAAGCCGATCCAGATCGCCCGCACATACCATGGGATGTCGTTGCCCACATAATGGTGGAAGCGATGTTCGGCGTGGGCCGAGGTGTCGGCGGCAGGAGGCTGCGATGCGGGGTCTGACATGACGGTTTCCTTCATGATGCGGCGTGGCCGTGAGCGCCGCCGGCTGGGCTGCCTGAGGCACTGGCTGCGTCAATGCGGGCCTCATTCTCGAGAAATTCGTACTTCGGCTTCTCGATATCGCGAAACATTCCGTTCCATGCGGCCCAAAGGAGCATGCAGAAGAAGCCGGCGCTGGCCAGGAGATAGTTCATGATCGGGGCGACGGCAAACTCGCCCCCTTCTTCGCCCCGCGAGATGTGAACAAACTCGATGAACTTTCCGATAAAGCCATACATGCTCGGCAGCAGGATGAGCACCGCCATTCCAAGCGTGATCCAGGCCTGCCGGCTCATGCCACGGCCTCCGGGGCCCGGCAAGTGGTCGTCGCCACCGCGGGGGGGCGGCCTCCGGCCTCCCGAGCGGCCGCGTGTCGTTGGCGGTGAAATCGTGGCACTACTCACGGGTCACCTCCTCGAGCTCTTCGTAATACGGATACTCGGGCAGCCATGAGCCGAGCCATTGGACATACGTGATGATGGCCAGACCTCGCCGGTTTGGCTTGTCGGGAGAGCCGTCGAAAAACCAGGGATACTCGGGCATCGGCGAGTTGTTCGAGACGACCGAGGGCTTGAAGAAGTGAACCGCATGCCAGTCGTTGCCGCGGCGGCCTCCTTCCCGCGACAGATCGGGGCCAACCCGCCGCGTGCCAAACATCACTGGCCGCTGAAGCTCATTTTCGTATTCCCACGTCTCTGAGACCGACCCGTATCGGAGCGACTCATTGGAGACCGGCCGCACAAACTGGCTGTGGCAGTGCCAGCAGCCTTCGCCGATGTAGATCTGCCGGCCCAGCCGCAAGGCTTCAGCACATTTCTCTTCGGTCACCTCACCAAAGGCCGCCTTGAACTGCTCAGGGTACCGCTGGGAGAGGTCTCGGAACTGCACCATGATCCGCTTGTTCTCGGCGACGAGCTCTTCGGCCGTCGCCTCGTGGCGGTCTTGGTACATGATCATCGGCACCGCGCCATTGCCGAGAAACGCGAGCAGGAAAAAGCCTATGCCCGCGATGAAGAAGATGCCTGCTTTGCTTTCAAACACGGAATTGTTCCTCCATGCCCTCGCCTACGAGTGCAGGGCCGTCGATTGGTTCCGCACCACGCCAGGTCATCCACAGGTCGTACACGAAGCAGAGCATGCCAGCGAACATCGCCAGGCCGGCGAACACGCGGGTGATCCAGAAGGGCTGCGAGCCGTCGGTCGAGGCGTCCCAGGGCTGGAGCGACGCCCAGTAGTAGCCCTGAAAGATGCCTGCAAGCGTGAGGTCAAGGAACATCACGAAGAGACCGCCGGCTGAAAGCCAGTAGTGGTATACGAGGAGCTTGCGGCTGTACCACGGCCGATTCAAAAGCCGGGGGAACAACTCGATCATGATGCCGAAGAGCCAGAGGCTAAACACACCGAACATCACGAGATGGGCATGGCCCACCACCCAGTCGGTGAAGTGAATGAGCTTCTGGAATGTGAGCGTCACCTGGAGCGCACACTGAAAACAGGTGATGAAGTAGAAGATCATTCCTGTGTAGAAGTAGCGGATCGGCAGATTCGTGAAGAACATGGAACTGCGGCCGGCGAGCGTGCCAAAGAAGTTGATCACGACCGTGGCCACCACGAGCTCCACGGCGATCGTCGAGATGACAGCCCCGTACTGGAGGAACATCGGGATCGGCGTGTAGAGGAAGTGGTGGATGCCCTGGAGGGGATAGAAGAAGGCCAGGCCCCAGAAGCCAACGAGCGAAAGGCCGTGGCTCCAGATCGGTTTCTTGAGCAGGATCGGCACGAAGTAATACATGAGGCCCCAGCCGAGCGGCGTCACAAAGAGGCCTACGAGATCGTGGATAAAGAGGCCGCCGATGGCCCCCGCGCTCGTGCCGCCGACGGTGTATTCCGGCAGGAGATTTCCCATGGCATACGTGAGGAAGGTCCAGACAAAGGCCGCCATGAAGTACCAGAGCGTCACATACATCGGCCCCTTGCTCTTGGCGATCGGCACCATGAAGTTGACCGCCACGAGGGCGAGACCAAGCAGGGCCACCGGGTCAATCCAAAAGGGCGTCTCGCCCCACTCGAGCCCCTGGGCCCCGAGGCTCATCGGGAGTTTCCATTCACGGGCCAGGTTCATGATCCAGGCCTGATCCTGGAGCGATGGGCCGATGATGATCGCCGCGGCCGTCGAGAGCACGATGAACTGCCAGGCCCAGAAGATGAACCAGTTGAGGGCCTTGCTTGCGACAGGATGAAACGTCAGCCGCGGCACGGCCCAGTTGAGCGCGCCCAAAAACGCGTTGGCCAGAAAGCCATAGGCGATCGCATTGGTATGCACCATCCGCCAGCGGCCGGGCGAAAAGAGCTCGATGCCTCGCAGCGGGTTCCAGTGGACAAGCTGGAGCGCCATCAGGATGCCCGCGAGCATCGAAATCGTGAGGTAGGTAAGACCTGCCACGAAGAAGGCGCCGACGATTTTCTGATCGACGAGGGCCTCATGCGTCGGGGCGTCGGTGTGGGTGGCAGCAGCCGCAGCGTGGCTCATGCATCCTCCGTCTGCAGGCGGTAGGGGTGGAACAGGCCCCAGGGGTAGATCACCGCCATCGTCCAGCCAAATACAAGATGGGTGGCCAGCGCCACCCACCACGGCAGATAGACCGGGTCGGTGCTCGTGATCCAGTTGCCACCGAAGAGGAGCGGCTGGAGCCACGAGAGGAGCAGGTAGAAATTGACGATCCACACCGCCACGGCCAGGACACTCGTCCACACCAGGCGGCCGAGGAGCGTTGCATGCGAGGCATAGCGGGTGAGCACAACATGAAAGACGATCCCCAGAAGCATGCCCGTCGCGATGTAGAGCACGCAGCCCATGGCAAGCGCCAGGCCGTTGTTGAATGCAGGATCGAGGGCTCGCCCGCCGAGGCCAAACGTGAGGTACACCCGGATGAGCTCGAGAGGATCCTTTCCGGCGATCGTCGCCCCGACGATGTTGAACATGAGGCTCACGAGCGCCGCCACCATCCCCAGAAAAAATCCCGTTGTGGCGTAATACGTGAGGTAGTAGCCACGACGTGCCCACTCACCGGCCGCCTGGCCAAACGCCTCAGCATCAATTTCGGCCTGAAGCCGCGAGGCTTCGGCGCGAAGCTCCGTGAGCCGGGCTTCTCGTTCAGCGAGAGTCTCGATGCGCATGGGGTTCATGGCGATTCCTCGGTGACCACAAGAGCCCGGGCGTTGGCCCCAGTGGCATCAGAGGCCTCTTTCTCGGGCGTCTGCTGCTCCGCCTGCTTCTGGAGCACATCGAGAATCGCCTCGTGATCGGCCGTGGCGACCTCGTTGTTTTCGATGATCGACGTCACGAAGTGCACGAGGTGCCAGATGCGGTCGCTCCGCTCCTCGGGCGTCTCATTGATGGCGGTGTTGGGATCCTTCGACGATGGCATCGGCGTGCCGTTGATGCCCGAATAGATCCGTCGGTAGATATCCACAGGCCGGCGACCGCCGTGGAGCATGCCCATCGTGAGATCAGCCGGGTAGGCCGTGCGGCCCCAGATGTCTTGGCCCACGTCGGCCGATTTGCTGCCCTGGGCGTTCGTGCCGTGGCACTTCACGCAAGAGAGCTCGGCAAAGGCGATGGCGCCTGAGTGAATCGTCTCGGTCGTGCGGGGAGGGTTTACGGTGATCGGCCGCACGAGCTCACCCTCGGCCCGCTTCCATGATTCGGCGATATCGGTCACATACTCGGCCACCACCTCGGGATCGAAGTCGTCTTCCTCATCGAGCTCGTTTTCGGCGTCGCGGAGGAGCGCGATCTCGAGCTCCCCGCGTGAGGCAAGCACCTGCACATAGTCGATCACGGCATCGACATCCTCCTTCGGGAGGAATCGGAACGGCGGCATGCTCGTTCCCTTGGCGCCGTATTTGAGGATTCGCTCGAGATCCTCGCGGCGGGGTTTGGAGCCACGGGGCGTGGACGTGAACTTGAAGACGCCATTGCGGTAGTCACGCGGTGGCGGATTGAGGAAGGCACCGGCCGTCCCTTGGCCGTTGCCAGTCGTCCCATGGCAGCCGGCACACTGGGCGGTGTAGACCTCGCGGCCACGCTCGAGATGGAGGCGATCGAAGCCAGGCGCGTCACTCCCGGCGATCTTGTAGACACCGTCAGCCGGCCGGTCCTTGGATGCCTTTGGATCGTCTTCCTCGGCGGCCGCCTCGTAGGTGGCGTAGGCCTTTTCAACCGCCTCATCGTCGGGCAGGGCCATCCGCGGATTGGCCGGCGTGCCGTGAAACATCGCCAAATATGCTGCCACCTGGGCCGTGTGCTTGGCGGGCAGTTCGAGCTTGTCAGTTTCGGCACGGAGCTCAAACGTGGAGTCGGGGAGTCGTGAGCAGCCACTCGCTGCCAGGGCAACGACGAGCCAGGCTGCGGGGCGAAAGCGAGAGGGCATGCGAGGGTCCGAAGATGATCGAAGGCTCAACTCCTTCATGAGTACCAAACCAAAGTTTTTGCACCAAACGGAGCGAGAAGTTTTTTCTTCGGCTTGCACATCTTCGCACCGATCGGGCACGATGATTTCTTGTGGGATGCCGCCCCGGCATCTCCAATGGGGCCACCGTTCCCCCTTTCCCTGGATTTCACAGTTCATCATGGCAAAAACCAAGAGCCGCCCTGCGGCCGACATTTCATCCCTGCTCACCTCGGCCGAAAAGAAGGTTCTCGACGGCTCCCTCGGTGCCTCGCTCTCCGCCGCCACCCAGGCACAGCTTCGGGAAGCCAGGAAGCTGGCCCGCGGCCTTCGCGACAAGTGGCGAGATCTCTTCAGCCGTCAAACGATCGCAACCAAACGAAAGCCCGCTGCCGCGGCCGACAAGGCCAATACCCGATCGAAGGACAAGGCAGACCTCTTTGGCGAGGCTGTCCAGCGGATCGAGGCCCGGCTAACGGAGCTGGCCGCAGGTGTTTCAGCCGCTGTGGCTGGTACCAAGCCAGCGACGAAGGCTGGCCGAACGTCGGCTGCGCGGTCGGTGACCAAGTCCTCGCGTCAGGCTGGCCATCGCGAGACGCGGGCGACTGTTCGCGGTGAGCTCTCGGACGTTGTCACCACAATGAATGTGGCGGCGAGAAGAAGAAAGACGGCGAAGTCGAAGACCAAAGCCAACCCGAAGGCATCGCCCGCGGCTGCCAAGGCTGCTGCTTCAGCGAGCGAGCCGGTCCAGCCAACGGGCGTGGCGTCGCGAAAGAAGACGCGGCCCGCCAAGCCGATCATTTCAAAGAAGGCCCGTCAGGCCGGGAAGCGCGATGCCCTGGCCGCCTCCGGAACCGGGCAGGCTGTCGCGTTCGACGTGAAGAAGCAGCGGAAGGCTGGCGCCAAGCTCAAGGCGGCGCGACTCAAGCTCGATGGTCAGACCACCCGGCGAAAAGGTGTTGTGCTGTCCAACACCAAGCGGAAGCAGGCCCGCCGCGACTCACGGTAGGTGGGGATGAACGAACACGCGTCCTGTTTGCTTGCAACCAAAAGTCGGAAGGCAACAGCCGAAAGCGGACCCCCTGAAATCGGGATTCGGTGGACGACCATGGAGTGTCTCTGGTGATGATCCCAACCCCGGTTCAAGGGCAGGCTCCGGCCCACTACGAGCGCGAGCCGCATGCGGGCTCTGCCGATCTGCGGCGAATCGGCAGCCACCCTGACTTCTGGTATCCGCTGGCCCGCTCGAGGCAGATCAAGCGGGGCAAGGCCATCGGCGTTTCATTCGCTGGCGACCCGATCGCGCTTGTGCGAACCGAAAGCGGGCGGGTGTTTGCTGTCGAGGACCGCTGTGCACATCGGCAGGTACCGCTGCACACGGGGGTGGTGGAGGGGGAGCGTCTGCGGTGCTGTTACCACGGCTGGACCTACGACGGCTGTGGCCGCTGCGTGACGATTCCCTATCTCGACAAGGCCCGCACCCTGCCCAACGGCGTGCGAGGGTATCCCTGCCGCGAGGCATACGGCCTGGTGTTCGTGTTTCCGGGAGACTCCGCGAAGGCCGAGAGCACGCCGTTTCCGGAGATACCGTCGCATGCCGATCCGCGGTACAAGACACGCGTTCTCGATCGGCGTGTGGGCTGTCACTATTCGTTCATGCACGAGAATCTGATGGACATGAACCATCAGTTTCTCCATCGCACGCTCATGGGAAAGATTTCGACGATCTTCCTCGGCATGCGGCGAACGGAGAAACGCCTGGA
Source organism: Pirellulales bacterium (assembly GCA_041746715.1). GTDB lineage: Bacteria > Planctomycetota > Planctomycetia > Pirellulales > UBA1268 > QWPN01. The sequence goes on from JBGTGN010000156.1 coordinate 7,935, forward strand.
GGCCGACTACACCTTCTCCCGCAAGGGTGGCCGCCAGCCGATTGGTGAGCGGTTCATCATTGGCGGGTCGTCTCCGAACAAGAATGGTACGGCTGGGAGGGCGATCGAATCCGCCGGCACACGGTCTTCGGACTCGCCACCCGAGCATGATCTCATGACGATCACGACCGACTATCCCTACCAAACGCTCCGCTTCTGGACCGCCGGCAGCACGGAGCCGTCCCTTGATCTCTGGAACTGCTATGTGCCGGTCGATAGGCAGCAGCGTGTGAATCACACGCATGGCCTGATGATGATCCGCCGGCCGCGGATTCCTGGCGTGATCCACCTGCTGTGGCCATTCATCGTGTGGTTTACCAACGGGATTTTCGCTGAGGACCGCTGGATCGTCGAGGAGGAGCAGCGGGCCTTCGACGCCCAAGGGGCCGACTGGAACCAGGAAGTGTTTCCGTTGATCCGCGAGCTCAAGCAGCTCCTCACCGAGAAGGGCATTGCCCTGCCCGTCGAGGCACCGCGACTCTAGAAACGCTGAATCATGTCGAAGCCAAGCATGGTCTGTTGATTGCTGATGCCATCGTTGAATGCCCGACGGCCGCCCTATGGTCCACCAGCAAAGTCCCAACGAAATGCGGGACGCATCATGAAGTTGCCGGTGACGACAGCAAACGTAGTCGCGAACGTGTTGGCATCAGTCTTGATCCGGGCACGGCCGAGGAAGTTTGCATCGGAGAATTCCGAAGCGAGCGTATTCCAGCCATTGACAAGGCCGCGGTGCGGGCCCCGGGCGGCGACGGAGGAGGGCCCCATCGGGCGTTGCCCGGCATAGAATGCCAGCGGCACGGAGCGACTCATGTCTTCCCTCGAGTACTACCCCATTATCGATGTCAGCCCGCTCATGAAGGGGCTGGTCATCGGTGGTCTTGGCATCTTCCACGTCTTCCTCGCTCAGTTTGCGATCGGCGGCGGCATGCTGCTGTGCTACCTCCAGTGGCTCCACATGCGGGGGGAGTGCCGGCTGGCCCGCCGCTTCGCAGACGACTACTTCAAGGTGCTCGTTTTGGTGAGTTTCGTGCTCGGTGCGGTGACGGGCGTCGCGATGTGGTTCACGAGCATTCAGATCAGCCCCCGCACGATCGCCACGATGGTGAGGGAGTTTCACTGGGTATGGGCCACCGAGTGGACGTTTTTCTGCCTCGAGGTGGTGGCCGGGTACCTCTTCTACCGCTATGGCCCGCGGCTCGCCGACCCGGCCCGGCTCCATCTCTTGCTGCTCTACAGCGTCGCGTCGTGGATGAGCCTCTTCTGGATCAACGGCATTCTCTCCTGGCAGCTCACCCCGGGCACTTGGCTCGAGTCTCGCAACGTCTGGGACGGGTTCTTCAATCCCGGGTTTCTGCCGTCACTGATTTTCCGCACGATCTCCTCGGCATCGATCGCCGCTCTGGCCGCCTGCGCGCTGGTGAACCTGGTGCCTGGGTTTACACGCAGCGAGCGGCATAGCCTCGTGGCCATCTGTGCTCGTCCGCTCGTGTTCATGCTGGCGATGCCCTTGGTGGGCGGCTGGTACATCGCAACGATGCCAGCCGACAGCCGTGTTTGGGCCACGGGGGGGAACGTGCCGATGACGCTCTTTCTCACGATGGCCGTGGGAAGTTCGACGCTCATTGGCCTCTATGCCGTGGTGGCGATTCTGCGGCAGCGTCTCTATGTCAACGGCGCGACGGCGTCGCTCCTGCTTGCGCTGGCGTTTGTTGCGACCGCCGGCGGAGAGTTTGTGCGGGAGGGCGTGCGAAAGCCGTTCACGATTCGCGAGTATCTCTATTCCAACTCGATTCCTCGCGATGGCATCGCCGCTCTCCGAGAGCGTGGCAGCGCCACCGACGACCCCTATCCGCTCCGGAATGCGGCGGACTATCCAAACGCCCAACTCGTCCTCGGGGCAAAGGTGTTTCGAACGCAGTGCTCGGTTTGCCATACGCTCGAGGGCATGAACGCCGTGGTCGATTTGGCGGGAACCTGGTCGATCGATCAGAGACGCCTCAACATCGCGCAGCTCCAGCGCACAAAACCCTTCATGCCCCCGTTTGCCGGCACGCCAGAGGAAGTGGAAGGGGTCGTTCAGTTGATTGGCTGGCTCCGGGCCGGACGTCCCGCGGCCTGGGACGAATCGCATGATCCGGTGGTGCTCGAACAGATTCGCCGCTGGCTCGACGAGGCTGGCACGGGGCCTGGCGATGCCACGCTGGCGAGGGCAGGACCGTCACCATGAACACGATCTTCCCGCTTGGGCTTCCCTCCGCAACGGCGTTCTATCTCGTTCTCTATCTGGCCACCTACGTGATGCACATGGTGTTCATGCACTACGTGCTCGCGGGCTCGACCTACCTCGCCGTCGGCAGACTGATGGGCAGAGAACGGTGCGCATCATGCGGCTGGCAGACGATCCTCGTCGATTGGCTCCCCTTCGCCACCGGGCTTGCGATCACGGCGGGCGTGGCGCCGCTGCTCTTCGTGCAGATGCTCTACGGCCGGGAGTTTGCCACGGCCAACCTGCTGCTCTCACACCGCTGGATGGCGATCCTGCCGGTGCTCATTGTCTGCTTCTATCTTCTGTATCTCCAGAAGTCGTCATGGATCGCCCGTCGGGCATGGGCCTGGCGGCCCGTGGTGGCCGCCGTAGCCTGCGCCGGGTTTCTCTTTATCGCCTGGAGTTGGACGGAGAACCATCTGCTCATGCTCGACCGGCAGGCGTGGCCGGGTCTCTATGAAGCCGGCGCCCTCTGGTACGAATCGCCGGGAGTTGTGCCACGGCTGGCGATATGGTTCTTCCTGGCGTTTCCGAGCCTCGCGATCGAGCTGGCCTGGCAGGGCCGGCTGTTGGGCGTGCCGCTTGACGCACCGGCTGCTCCCGATGCACGAGTAGCCGGCCTCTCACCCGTCCGCCGCCTCGCTCTCACCGCGTGCGCCGGTCTCACAGGCACCACGTTTGCGGCGATCGCCTATTGGCCCACGATTTCAGTTGCCGCCCAAGCCGTCGTCATGGGTGCCCTGGCTGGCCCGTGGCTGGCCCTGCTCGTTGGGGCGGTCGCGGTGCAGGCAGCGGTGTGGATCGTCACGGCCATCCGCGACCGGCTCACACTACCACTCCTGATCGCTGCGACTTGTGCCTGGCTGATCGGACTGGTCAGTGTGGCCGTTGTGCGAGAGGCGATCCGCCTCGCCGCCGTGGACCTTGCCACGGCGGCCGAGTCCCACACGGCTGCGGTCCACATCGGCGGGCTGCCCGTGTTTCTCATCTTCGCGGTCCTCAATGCCGCCGCCATCGTCTGGTGCATTCGCACTGTTCGGACGGCGATACGCTGAGGTGCCGCGAAGCGAGTCGGGCGGCGGATGAAGCTGCGTGGCGCAGGAATTGACCTTCAGCCATCACCACGCTGCCGAAGTGCTCTTGTCCTGTCCATGATCTTTCATTCTGTACCCCCCGCGGTGCTCGATGGCCCCGCCACCGGAGCAATCGTGATCTCGAGGACCTGCGTGAAATCAGCACTGCTACTCTTCGTATGACCCTTCACCTCGGCCGAGAAGCTCCCCAGCGCGGCATCTTGGGAGGCCTTGAGTGTGAGCGACACACCCGTACTGCCGTGTGGAATGACCGATTCAGCAGGTTCCACCGTCACGCCCGCAGGCAATCCTGACACCTCGATGGCTACTTCCTCGCCGAAGTTCTCACCACGATTAATCCCAATTCGCACCTCCTGGTCGTCGCCCTGCGTGAGGGCAATAGCCTCAAAGGGCACACTGAGGCTGAACGTGTGCTCTGCTTCGCCAGGAATTGTTGGCTTCATCACAACAACCTTCTCCGGCTTGGAGCTGGATGCAGGGGTCGCCGCCTGCGGCCCTTCCGTGGAACTCTCTCCGCACCCAGCCAAGCCCACCGCGACCAACACGCACGATCCGAAAAATAACGTCTTCATGGAAATCTCAACTTTCTTTGTGAAACCGACAGGACTCGCGACGAGCGAGCTCCCCAAACATGCAATAGCCCACTGGAACATCAGTGAATCCTTTTACGACCATGGGTCCGAAACCCGGTCCAACCCTGGCACTCGCCTCATGTCTCCAAGGAGTCGATTGACACGCGTGCATTCCATCCACAGGAGCGTTTCCAGCACTGATGGATTCAGGGGCATCGAGAGCACCACATCGACACCGGCTTTGAGGCACTGCCGGCGACATTCGTCGTCCGCCTGCCTGGTGACTGCGATGATCAGGCAATCCGCCCGTGTCAGTTCGTTTCGAAGTGGCCCTGCGAGCTGGCACCAACCTGGAATGGGAACGTCGATATCCAGCATCGTGACATCAGGCTGCCTGGTCCTGGCAAGCGACAGGGCGGCCGAACCAGGGTGAACGGCGGAAACCTCATGCCCAAAATCTTTCACGAGCTGATCGAGCCCGTGCGACCTTGATCGGGCGTTGGCGACGACCAGCACTTTCAACGCTCGCCGTCGATGAACCTCGACGGGCTTACGGTCAACCGCCATGTCGTGGCATACGGCGTCCCTGAATCTCCGCTGGTCGCACCAGGCGTGGTTCGTGCCGGCTCTGCTCGTCGGGGCGAGCTCAGTGATCCATTTCGTAGCCATGTGATACCTTCCTTGGGGATGCGCCTTGCGGCACTCTTTGATGCAATCTGAATGAACACGATCTGTCGCCACGCGGAAGCCGTCGGCCTTCGCATTGCTGTTCGCGTTCCACAAACAAAAAAAGCCGACGCGAGTGAACACCAAGGGGCGTTCCATCACGTCGGCATACTCGCGAACGAATCTCCCGGCGCGGCCGAGATACCCCTTCCTGAGTCATCCAACTCAAGTACGAATGTCGTCGAAGCAGTGTCTTGCAACACCCGCTTCGTCGCCACTCACGCATACTCGCCGATTTGGCACGACGCGTTGTTGGTTTCGTGCCCAGGGGCATTCCGCCAACAAAAAAACCGACGCGGCTGAACACCCATTGGGGCATTCGACCTCGTCGGTTTACCTTCTAACGACCCATCAAGTGGTGCTTGATCAGCAACACCAAACTGGTCTTTAGCAAGTCAGCCGAAACAAATACCAGGGAACGCATCCTTCGTGAAGTCGCATCCCCTGAAAAAAACATTGTACGGGACGGCAACGAGAAAACAAGGGCGCTCTCGAGCCAATCCATTGAGCAAAGCGCACGTCCTCCGCGGAGCGACGACAGAGCCTGGTGATCCGTCGCTGTCCTTCATCTTCTCACCCCCGCGGCAGAGCGACTCTCAGCATTCTTCGCTTGGCGGCATTCGGGTGGCTCGGCCAGGGTCAGGACAACGAACGCCTCACCGGTGACGGTGCTGATGTCGTGGTGCAGGCTCACGACAGGGACGCCGGTGATCCCCTGGACCAGCGCTTGGATGAGCGGCTTCGCCGTTTCGATCAGATGGGTCCGCACCTGTTTGAGCAAGTCTCTCCCCTTGTCGGTAGGAGACTTGGCAAGTTGCTGTTCCGCGGGTGTCAACAATCCTTGGAGCCGTACGACAACGAAATCGCCGACCAAGTACGCGTTGATTTCCTTGGGGCCTCGGCCCCGGTATTCCTGCTCGAAGCGGTTGATCCCCGCGCAGATGGCGGCCTCGATCTCGCCTTGGGTTTTCATGGGGCCGGCACCTCCGAGGCGGATGCCAAGATTTCAAGCACCGTCCCGAAACCGCCGGGCTTGACCAGGTGGTGATCGAACCCCGCCTCCTTCGAACGCTGCCGGTCGCTCTCCTGTCCGTACCCGGTCATGGCCACAAGCACGACGTTCTGCAAGGCGGGCTGCCGGCGGAGCTGCTTGGCGACCTCAAAACCATTGAGTCCCGGCAAGCCAATGTCGAGCAGCACGACGTTCGGTCGATAGTCGAGGGCCGCCTCGAGGACCGACGGCCCGTCGTAGGCCGTCCGAACATCGTGGCCAGACTGCTCCACGAGCAATGCCAAGGTGGTCACCGTATCCACGTTGTCATCCACGACCAACACCCGCAACGACGGCCCAATCGGTCGGACGAGTTCGGCTGGAGGCAAGGCCGCCACCGATTCGGGAGGCGACACGACCGGCAGACGCACGACGAAGTCGCTGCCCTGGCCCAAGGTACTGGACGCCGCCACCGTTCCTCCGTGCATTTCCACCAGGCGTTGCACCAACGCAAGGCCGATGCCCAACCCGCCTTGCGAGCGGTCCAGAGACTGTGCCGCCTGCGTAAACAAGTCGAAGATGCGGGGCAATATCTCGGGGACGATGCCGACGCCCGTATCTCGAACACGCAGCACCGCTTCGTCGCCCTCGTGCTGAAGGGTCAGCCAGATGTGGCCGCCGGGATCGGTATACTTGGCCGCATTCGTGAGCAGGTTCACCACCACCTGCTCCAATCGGACAGCGTCGGCATGCACCCAGATCGCTTGTTTCGGCAGCGACACCGTCAGCTCATGCCCACGTTGGTCGATCAGCGAGCGGACGGTCCCCACTGCATTGTCCACAACGGCGCCGAAGGCAAGCCGTTCTCGCTGGAGCTGAATCCTCCCAGTGGTGATGCGAGAGACGTCGAGCAGTTCATCAACAATCCCTGCGAGTCGCCCTACCTGCCGCTCAATGATGGTCGCGGATTGCTGGAGTATCGGGTCCTCGATGCCCTGCAGGCGATTCCGATTGTTGTGGAGACGGAGAAGGAGGGCGGCATTGAGGATTGGCGCCAGGGGATTGCGAAGCTCATGGCTGAGCATCGCCAGAAACTCATCTTTACGGTGGTCGAGTTCAGCCAACGCTGCTGCCTGTTCCTGCGTAAGCCTTTGCAAGCGGCTCCGCTCCGTGATGTCACGGATGTTGCATTGAACGACTTGCCGATGGTCTTCCGAATAGACATTGCTGACGAATTCGACCTCGACCTTGCCCCCGTTTCGACTTTCCAAGGGCAGATCCTCGTAACGAACGTAGCCCTGGCGTTGCAGTTCCCGGTAGGCGGCCTGACTTTCTTTGACGTCTCGAAAGAGGCCGATCTCCCACAACTCCTTGCCCACAAACTCATCGTGCGAGTAGCCCAACAGCGCCGTCATGAATGGGTTGGCGTCGACAATCCTTCCGGAGTCCGAGTCGAGGATCAGGATGCCGTCCTTGGCCATCTCAAAGAGCCGCCGATACCGGAGCTCGGAGTTGCTGAGTGAGTCTGCCGTACGCCTCCAGTCGGTCACGTCCTCAATGGCAAGCAGAACCAAGTCGGGGTCTTCGTTCTCTGGTGGGAACCTCCGGGCATTCAACAGCATGTTCCGTTGCCCGAGCGTGGGAAAGACGTGATCCACTTCAAAATCCTCGATGGGACTGCTGGTGCCCATGACCTCAGGCAGCAGCGTTCGCAGTTGCGGAATATCCCACTGGCCGTTGCCCAACTCGTAGACGAAGCGGCCCTCTGTTTCCTCCCTCGAAACATGGAACGTCCGATAGAAGGCGGAGTTGGCCGTGTGAACCCGCAGGCTCCTGTCAAGAACCACAAAGGGCTCTCGCAGCGTCGCAATGATGTTCTCAGCATAGGCGAGAGCATCATGCATGGCATGCATCGGGTTGTCGTCACTGGCTTCCATCGCGCCCTCCATCCACCTGTTGTTCGTTACGGCTCAGGATAGGGTGGCCGACAGCGGATTGCCAACGTGCATACCGGCGGATGCTCGGATTCAGACACCCATGAGGAGACGTGGACAGGATTCACATCGATCCGAGGTGAAAGATTGTGGCTCATTCTGCCTCCCCATGAAAATAACAAGTGTCCATCGACGAGACTGCGTCCGAACCTGCCCGGCGTGGCCTCATTTCAATTAATATTCAGCATCATGGGCTCGCCTGCTTGCCTTCTCACTCAATGCTTCTACACTCGAGCACAGGTCAGCGCGAGAGTCTTATTTCGGGCTGGCCAGCGCAATTTCGGACGACGACGTGAAGGGCAGTTCGGCTTCGGCCGAGAGGCCCGTCATGCGAGTAAGCCGACGTGGTGGACGACCTTCGGGTGTTCCGCAACGTCGGCTTTTTTTGTTTTTATACACACACGACTCAGCCGGGCTCGTCAAAGCCGGCGTGATGCTCCACATGAAAGGGAACGATCATGGACACTACGACACTTATCCTTGTGATTGTTGTGTTGTTTCTCATATTTGGGGGAGGCGGGGGCTACTACTGGAGCCGTTCTCGACTGTAAACAGCGGGGCTCAGCCCACTTGAACGACATCGACTTTTGATTATGTGAATGGCTTGCCTCCACTTCGGAAACAGGACTGTGTCCTGGTTTCCAGGGGTATGTCCTCGGGCCGAATGACTCAGCGGTTCGTGCAGCAGAATGAAGGCGGGCACATTCTGTGTTCGTTGTTGATTTCTGGGTCAGTTCCGAAAGAACAGAGGGTAGATAAATGGTATTTCATATGATTCCTGTGGCGATCGTGGCGATGGCAATGCTCCTTGGCACGACCGCGATGGCGGGAAGCGATTCTCCTCCCAACACCCATGACGGCACCGTGGTCAGCGTGACCGGCAACGGACTGGTCATGACAAGCGAGCAGGGTGAGAAGCATTCCCATACGCTTGCGACGGACGCCAAGGTGACGTTGGACGGAAGGGTCTGCGAGGCATCCGATCTGAAGTCGGGGACCAAGATTCGTGTGACGACTCAGGCCGCTGGCAACGACCTGGTGTGCCGCATCGAGGCGATTGATAGCGACCGAGACTTTGCGAGCAATCGTCAGGACGGCAAGCTTGTTCGTCTCACCGGCAACAAGCTGGTCATGACGTGCGAGGACGGTAAGGAACATACCCGTACGGTGGCTGCTGGCGCCAGGGTGACCCTCGACGGTGAGGCCTCCCAGGCTTCCGACCTCAAGTCGGGAACTCGGATTCGCGTGAACCCCGAGGGTGACGACAACACCCCGGTGAACCGAATCGAAGCGCTCGACAAGAATCGGAACTTCGCAAGCCTGTAATAGCTGCGCGTAGCCCGTACTTGATACAGCGCACACGCCGGGGGCTGGCATGAGGCCAGCCCCCGGTGGCTGTATTGGAGACGTCCTCCATTTCCCGTCTTCACGAGTGTGCAGAGTCCTGTTGGAGATCCCCCATGACCCCGTTCCGCCGTATCAATGCCACCGTGTTGGCTCTCGCCCTTCTTGCCGGTCTCGGAGCGACCGTCCTGTCGGAGACAGTTGGCACAGACACGAAGCCGGCCCTAACAGCGTCTACCTTTCTGATTGATGACGCGATCGCGGATGCTCAGACGCCGAGAAAGGTCAAAGCGATTCGCCCCGAGCAGAGGAAGACGCGGAAGAGCGGACATACGTCGTTGAGATGCACGTCATGCCTTTGCCATTACACTATTTCTTTTTCGGATTGTGAATTGACTTTGAAACACGGCATGCGAATAGTGAATCGATCCGCCACGACGTCGAGGCAAACTCGATGCGTGCGGCTCCGCAACACCACGGACGATGAATAGACCGCCACACTGCGAAAGCGTTTGGCGCGCTAGGATTAGGCCGGCGTAGTGAGCTCCTCATACGGAACTTACAGCGTCGGCTTTTCTTGTTTTCTGGTCGAGCGAATTGCAGTGAATGCTCCGGACGGCATGAAACCGTCACACCCTTGAACGCTCATTGGAGACGATGATGAAGATGAACACGTTGGAAGAACTCTATATTGATCAGTTGAGAGACCTCTTTAATGCCGAGCTCCAGCTCCTCACGGCACTCCCCAGAATGTCGAAGGCCGCAACGGATCCGGAGCTCCAGACGGTCTTCGACGATCATTTCGTGGAAACCAAGGTGCATCTCCAACGCCTGACCACAATCTTTGGCGAGTTGAAGATCAGCCCCCAGGGAAAGATCTGTCGAGCGATGGCTGGGCTGCTGGCCGAAGGAGCTGAGACGATCTCAGACGATGCCGATCCCTCCGTCAAAGACGCGGCATTGATTGCCGCCGTGCAGCGGGTCGAACACTACGAGATGGCTGGCTACGGCTGCGTACGGACTTACGCCAGACTCCTCGGACACGACGAGGCGGCCGACCTCCTCCAGACGACCCTGGATGAAGAGGGGACCGTCGATCAACGACTGACGGACTTGGCCGAGAGCGTGATCAACTCTGAGGCGGTCAATCCCGTCTTGGACGCATGACAATCGTCGGCGGAACTTCACGGAGCACATCCCTGAAGTGTCGCTGACAATGAGCGGTCGACAGACAAACTGCCGGCCGAGTGGACCGATTGAACTCACTTCACAGACGAGGAACGAAACATGGCAATTCTCACAAGCAAGCCGGATACCGCGACGAAGCCGGACCAGGAGGATTCAGAATTCTCCATCGCCGCAGGAAGGGGCCGAGATGCCGTGAACTCGGTTGGTTCTATGGCCAGTCACGCCGCGGCGGGTGTCGGACAATTGGCGAGCGATGCTGTTGCGGGCGTCGGCCACCACGCCGAAAACCTGACGTCGCGAGCCGGAAAAGGGCTCGAGGAGATTGGCGACAGCATCAACGAAAACGGGCCGCAGCGAGGAATGATGGGAGATGCCACTCGAGCGATCGGGAGCACCGTGCACAGTGGAGGCGAGTATCTCAAGAACGAGAAGCTCAGTGGCATGAGCGACGACTTTGCAAAACTGGTGCAGAAGAATCCGTTGACGACGATCGCTGTGGCCCTTGGCCTCGGCTGGTTCCTGTCGAGTCGATTCAGGAGCTGATCCATGTCTGTCGATTCCACGACTCCGCCGCAGCAGCAGCCACAGCACAATGCTGCCGCGCTGCTCGGCGGAATCGTGGGTGACATCCAGTCCCTGGTGCAACAGCAGGTTCAACTGACTCGCAACGAAATCGTCACCGAGCTCCGCGAACGGTTGGTCCGCTGGGCTGTCATCACCTCCGGGATCGGAATCGCGATTCTTGGCGCCATCATGCTGTGCTTGACCGCCTCACACCTTCTGCACTGGGGACTGTCTCCGCCGGAAAGTGATCCCGCCAGCCTTCCGTTGTGGGCGTGTTACGGAGTTGTCTCCGCGACGTTGCTGGCGGTCGGTGGGGGAGTTGCTCGCATCGGTTCCGCAACATCAAGTGACGTTCGTTCAGGTTCGTTCTTGACCGACGTGATCAGGGGGAAATCACCGTGAATAACGCGAAAGACTCGTCCGATGCGATTCGACGCCGGATGGCGGATTTAAGCTCGGGACTTTCGGAGAAACTCCAATCTCTGGAAGAACAGGTCTCCGGAACGGTGCAATCGACAGGGACAGCGGTTTCCGAGACGGCTGCCGCGGTGAAGGAAACAGTCGATGCAATCACCGATGCCGTGAACGGCGCGGTCAAGTCGGTTGGCGACACCTTCGATTTCCACGAGCACATGAAGCATCATCCCTGGATGCTGGTCGGAGGAGCCGTTGCCTTCGGGTACCTGGCTCGCGAGCTCTCGAAAAGCACGGACACGGAAACCTCCGTCGGCGCCGATTCGACTCGCCGTTGCACGTCCGACATCAGCGACAAAGTCGTCGAACGTCGACAGAGGACCACCGACCACCCGCCGTCCTATCTCGGGGTGCTCGCAGCGCAAGTGATGCAAGCCGCAGCCACATCCCTTACAGAGAGTCTTCGACACGCCGTCGCCCAGGCAGGCCCCCTGATCGCTGAGTACCTCGCGGGGCACCAGCCTCGCCCTTCTCCTGCGGCATCGAACGGCAAACCCGTTGACGGCTGAGGAGCGGGTCACGGTCACTCAGTAACGTCTCCAGGAACTGATAGGTTCCTCACCCATCGGGACATGTCATTCGACACCGGAATTCACGAGACTCACTTGACCGTGGCAACACAATAAAAATTCCGACTGCACTTTCCAGATTCTATTTGCCTTTCCAGCCGCATCGCCGAATACTGCCAGCACGAGTGGATCGCGAACGAGAACGCGGCTCCGCAACGGATGACCAGAAAATGGGCAGGTCGCCAAGGCGACAGGCTCGTTCGAAAGTAAGCCGACTTGGTTCAGCACTTAACAGGTGCCGAACGAGGTCGGCTTTTTTTGTTTTCTCACTTATGCATTACCAGTGAATAGGCGAAGTCGTGGAAGGGCTGCTTCGATTTACTGGGCTGTTCTCCAACAAACCGGCGGGCCATTTCAGGGAACTGAAGGCAGTGACTGAGGTCACTTCAGCAGCCGTTGCGTGAGTGCGATCGCCCCAGCACGCCTGGCGGGCGCGGCCCGTGTGCCGCGTCTGCACAAACGGGCTTGTCAATCAGAATCCGGTCACGTTGGCCGGAGGAATGAATGTTCGATGACTTGGATGGTGCGCCCCACTGTGGGCTCTTTTTCAAAGGAATAGTGTCATGAATGCAGCTATGAAAACCCACCGGGACGAGATGAAAGTGACCTATGCGGTCGACTTCTCCCGTGATCGCGCGCCGAGTGCGCCGAGGAACCGATTCCGCGAGATTCCCGCCGTGGTCGGCACACCGACTCAAGACCGCAGCACACCCTGCCGGCCGAGCAAGCGGTGGACGTGGACGAGCGGTCGCAGTGCCCGAACGACGAGTCTCCGGGCGTTTGCCGGAGCCTTGGCCATGGTTTTGGTCTCCGTGGCTTCAAGCGTCTCTGCGGTCACGATCGACATGAAGGTGATCGGCAACCCAGGGAACGCGGGCAATCCAGGGTCCAGTCCGGCGGGGCTTGGGTCTGTGGCCTACGTGTACCAGATGGCCACCACGGAGACGACGAATACAGACTACGTCACATTTCTCAATACCGTGGACCCAACCGGCACCTCGACCAGCGGCATCTACAACACGGACATGACGCAGGAACCCTTCGGCGGCATCGAAAACGACCAGAATCGACCGAACGGTTTGAAGTACGCCGTCAAGCTTGGAACGGCGCCCAACGGGGCAACGTATACCAGCATGCCGGTGAACTTCATCAACTGGTTCTCCGCGGCGAGGTTCGTCAACTGGCTCGAGAATGGTCAGACGTCAGACCCTCTCGATCTCGAGGTCGGCACCTATACGCTCCTGAACGTGCAGAACGGGCCGCTCGTGGCGCGCAATCCTGGATCGACCTTCTTCCTCCCCAGCGCTGATGAGTGGTACAAGGCTGCCTTTTTTGACGGGACGACCTACACCACCTACCAGACCAACAGCAACACCGCGCCGACTGCCACAGTCGTGACGTCGACGCCCAACGCTGCCAACTTCGGCGGTGTGAGTGCCGGGCCGCTCGACGTGGGCTCGTACGTCAACGACTCCACCTCCGCGTACGGCTTAGTCGACATGCTCGGAAACGTGAACGAAATCACCGACACGGCCACCGTTGACCAGTACCGTGCCATGGGTGGTGGCTTCGCGGGGATCCTCTCCTTCTGGGATGCCAACGCAACTCCCACCTTCCAAGATGGAAGCTGGGTCAACCCCAACTACGGCTTTCGCATTGCCGCGGTACCGGAGCCGGCCACGGTCGCCCTGGCCGGGGCGGGATTCGCCGGCCTCGCCGGCCTCACGTGGATGCGTCGCCGAAACCAAAAGGCTGGTTCGGTCCTCGCCTGACCGGCTGGCGGACACTCACCAGCGAGAGCACATTTGCTTGCCCTGCCCCTTGCGATCGCAAGGGGCAGGGGCTTTCGCTACCGATGCGGGCCACGGCGGGTGGACATTGGGCTCGCCTGCCTCTGGGCCTTCTGCCTTACTCGCCGAGCTGGAAGAGACGCTTAAGGGCATCGAGGAGGCCGTGGGGAGGTCCCGACTGGCTTTCACTGCGGAGTGACACCAGTGGCGGATGGAGGAGCTTCGCGGCGTACCGCTCGAAGGCCTGACGAATCTCGGAGCGCTCGGTGTCGGCGAGATCGGGGAGCCTTCGGAAGAGCCGTTCGAGCTCGGCCTCGCCCGTCTCGGTCCAGCCGGCCTTGAGCTGTTCGATCACCGGTGCCGTTGTGCGGTGATGGATGTCGGTCATGAACCGAAGTGTCTCCTCCTCCACGATCGCGAGGGCCGCCGGCATTTCACGATGGCGGCTCTGGCGGTTGGCATCGCAGGCCGCGGCGAGGTCATCGACGGAGTAGAGCCACACGCCCGGCCGATCGCCGATCGCCGGATCAAAATCACGTGGCACGGCCAGGTCGAGCACGACCAGCGGCCTGCCTTCTCGCTCTGGCTCGATGCGATCGTAGAGGGCCGCCGACACCACCGGCTCCGAGGCTCCGGTCGTGCTCACGACGAGATCGGCCGCGACGAGCTCCGCCCCCAGTTCGGCAAACGACCCCGGCCTCGCGCCCAATCGCGCAGCAAGCTCCACCGCCCGCGACGCCGTGCGATTCACGACCGTCACATCGCGGGCCCCCGCTTCACGGAGATACCGCAGTGTCTCCGCCGCCATCTTGCCGGCGCCCACGAGAAGGATTCGCTTGTCATCGAATCGCTCGAACACGCCCGCGGCAAAGTCGGCGACCGCCACGCTCGGGATACTCGTCCGCTCGCGACCGAGGTTCGTCTCGCTTGCCACCCGTTTTGCCGTCCGCAGCGCTGCCTGAAACATCCCACCGGTGAGCGGTCCGCTCGTGCCAAGACTGCGTCCAAGCGACCATGCTGTCTTCACTTGCCCAAGAATCTGCGGCTCGCCGAGCACCATGCTGTCGAGACCGGCGGCCACCGAGAAGAGATGTCGCACGACCGCATCGTCTGCCTGCGTCGCAAGCACCCCAGACAGGCGTGTGGCATCAAGCCCTCGACACTCGGCCAGGAATGCCACGAGCTCGTCGGGATGTGGGGTGAGCGCCTCGTTCTCGCCCGCCGCATAGAGCTCGACGCGATTACATGTGGAAAGGAGCACCCCCTCGCGGCCTGGGAACCGCTCGCGAAATGCCGCGAGCGCTGCCGCCGCTTGCTCTGCGGAGAAGGCGAGCCGCTCGCGAAGCTCGAGTGGCACCGTGCGGTGCGTTCCACTGACAAGCGCGAGGCTTGTCCGAATGCCTGTGGTCGTGGAGGTCATGGAGACACCTCCGCCGGCGAATCGTTTGGTGGAGTCGTGGGCGCGACCGGGAGCGTCGGCATCCCATGCTGCGTGGGTGCCAGAAGCCCCCAGGCGAGTGACCCGGCGAGCACCGCAAGACTCGCCACCGAAAGCCACGCGGCGACACGGTCACCGGTAGGTTGCCGTCGCATCGCGAGCGCCACGCCGTCGGCCACTACGAGCCACGCCACCACGAGCCCCATCCGCAAAACGACCGGATCGGTCCATGGCACCGACTCCGGCAGCTTGACGGCGTTGAGCACGATGCCTGACACAAACCCAGCGACCGCGGTCCAGGCGGCGATGCCAAGCGCCCGGTGGGTGATCGCCGTAAGCCGCTCCAAGCTCGGCATCCGAAACCCGGCAAGCGGCGGCTGCTTCCGGGCGAGCCGCCCGGCCTGGATGAGCCACATCGCACCCGCCACGGCGCCGAGCGACACGCTCACGCTGAAAGCGAGATTGAAGCTTCCGTGGATGCGAGCCCACACCTGCGCCGCCGGGCTCTGAAGAAATGGCTGCCGGCTCGCGAGTGCCGCTGCGCCCACGAGTGCCAGCACCACTGGCAAAAGAAAGAGCCCCACGGGTGTGCGAGGGTTTGCCAGCGCGAGCCAGAGATAGCCCGCCGCCAGGAGCCACGCCGCGAGCAAGTACCAATCAAAGGGACTCGACAGTGGCACACCCGACTCATTTGCAGCCCGCCAGCCCAGAAAGAGCGTGTGCGCAAAAAGCCCAGCCGCCGCAAAACCCACCATCACGATCCCGCGCACGCCCGAGCGAAACACGAGCCGCGACGCCTCGCAGCCGAGCGCCACCGCGTAGCTCGCCGCAAAGCAGACGATCGAAATGCCCGACAAAAACTCGGTCATGGGGACTCAGGGTGCGAGGAAACACTTCATTCTAGCGTGCCGCGGCGGCCCATCACGATGTGGCGTCACTCGACGGCCCCGTCACGCAAACATCGGCATCTGTCATCGCGGTGTGGCCCTGCACGGTCTCGCGGCACATCTCGATCAGGGCCGCAAAGTCGATGGGCTTGGTGGCATACCGAGTACACCCGGCACTCATGCACGCGATCGCATCCTCGGGCGTGGTGTGGGCGGTCAGGGCGATGATCGGCAGCGTGCTCCCTTTCGCTCGGAGCGTACGGGCCAGGGTGTAGCCGTCCATTTCCGTCATCTGGATGTCGGTGAGAAGAAGGTCGCAGGGGAGCGGCTCGATAACGCCATTGGCAATGTTCTCGTCGATGCACAGACCACGGATTGCGTCGAGCCCGTTCGGAAAAAAACGCACCACGGCACCGGCACGAACCAGGTAGTGCTTGATGAGCTGCTGGACCGGTGGCGAGTCTTCGGCCACGAAGATACGAACTCCCGCGAGGCCTCTCACGTCGCTCTGGTCATCGGCGGCGGAACGGTCCGCGATGCGCGGCCGCCACTGGTCGGGTCGGATCATGGCGACGTGGCGTACGTCTCCTGTGGGAATAGAAACGGTGAATCTGCTCCCCTTGCCCAATTCACTGGTCACGGTGAGGTCGCCACCGAGCATCGTCGCGAGCGACTTGGCAATCCGAAGGCCGAGGCCAGTTCCGCCAAACTTTCTGGTGGTCGAGGTGTCGGCCTGCTGAAACGCCTCGAACAATCGTGAAAGCTGCTCAGGGGCGATCCCGATGCCAGTGTCGGCGACGGTGATCGTGAGCAAAGACCCATGTGCGGTGTCGGGCTCGAAGCCCACCCCAAGAGTCACGCCGCCGCGTTCGGTGAACTTCACGGCATTGCTTACGAGATTGATCAGGATCTGCTTGATCCGGAGCGGATCACTCCGGATTGTCGTGGGAATGTCGGTGAGCAGTTCGATCGAAAAGTCGAGACGTCGCTCCTGCGCGTTGGTGCCCTTGAGCGAATCGATCCCGATCAGAAGCTGTCGGGTGTCGACGTCGAGGCATTCGATGGTCATCTGCCCGGCCTCGATCTTCGAGAGATCGAGAATGTCATTGATGAGGCACATCAAGTGATCGCCATTTCGCTTGATGACTGTGACGCATGCCAGGGCGCCGGCAGGATTGCTGCCGATCGTCTCCGAAATCACGTCGGCGAACCCAAGAATCGCGGTCAACGGTGTGCGGATCTCATGGCTCATGTTGGCGAGGAATTCAGTCTTGAAGCGACTGGCAGACTCCGCGGCCTCCTTGGCGGCCTTGTGTGCCTCCTGGATATTCTTGAGCTCTGTGATGTCACGGCCCTCGGGCACGAGCCAGACGACCTCGCCGCGTTCGTCAAACACGGGCTTCAGTGAAAAATCGACGTGATGAAGTTCGCCATGCACGTCCGGATGGACCGTCTCGAATCGTACGAACTCACCTCGCTTGGCGGCGTGGATGGCCCTGGTCACCGTTGCGTGAATCTCGGATGAGTGTTGCCACCAGGGAGTGTCGGGAAAAAACTTCCCGATGACCTGGTTCGCCCTGATACCGGCAAACTCCAGTGACGCCTGATTGGCTTCGAGCACCCGGCCGTCACGGTCAAGGAGACCGATGAACTCGAAGGTTTGATCCAGGATCACACGGGCCTTCCGTTCACTCGTTCGAGCCGCGCGGTCACGGGAGCTTCCCACCACTCCCAGGAGCGCGCACACGACCGCGGTCAGGAGCATTCCGCCCACGCCGATCGTCGGGGGCCAGAGGAATTGTGGCGTTGTTTCAAAGGCATGGGTGGAATGGAATTCGGCCCGCCATGGGCGACCTCCGACGGTGACTTCCTTGTTCCATGTGAATGTGGCGGTGGCAGCCTTGGCGGTACTGGATCCTGTTCCCATCCCGCTCACCGCCAGAATGACGCCGGGGCTATCCTCCTGGAGGTCCATCAGCGTCAGATGAAACGGTGAGTGTGCCGGAATCAGGCCGCCGATCACTGACTCCAGCACCACCGGGGCAAAAAGAACTCCGACGAGAGACCGCCTACGTTCGTCGGGAGACGCAGGGTTGCTTCCGGGTTTGTAGACCGGCACGAAGTACACGAAGCCGGTTTGATCGGGTGCCTGAATGAGTGTGAGGCGAGGCGTGATCGTGGGCTTCCCCGTATCGATGGCCTTCTCAATCACCACCCGTCGCTTGATGTTGGTCCCGATGTCGCAGCCCAGCGCAGGGCGATTGTCGTCATAGGGAAATACGAACTTGATCATGTAGTGGTCATGCTCGCCCGGGCGCGCAACGTCGCCGGGGCGAAGGGGCTTGTAGGCATACGTCGGCTCGCCATCGGCCCGTGTGGTTCGGATGAACTCATCCAGATCCTCCGCGGCGACCCGCTGAATGAAGCCCATGCCGGACACCCCTGGAAACTCACCAGGCAGGTCCCGTGAGCTGACGTGGGCCTTCATCTTTGCGCGATCAACATCCACGCCGGCGGCGTACATGCCGCGAAGTCCGTTGAGCCCGTAAACAACCCGCTCGATTCGGTCCACGGTCTGTCTGAGAAACGACTCGCAGAGCTCGTTGAATTGGTCTTGGGCCTCTCGGGCGATGGCCCTATGCGCGGCGACGGCGGCGGCGATGGAAACAAGAGCCCCGATGACAAAGAGGCCCAGAATGACAAACCGAAAACTCCAATCGCGAGATCGTGGCGGGGTTTCGGCTTGGCCCGCTCGCCCAGAGCCCGCCCACGCAAGCCCTATCGCCAAGAGACCGGCCACCGCGATGGCGACGGCGATTTCAAAGAGCGGCATGGCGGCAGTGCGTTCCGTGCGGGATGACAACCGCAGTTTACTGGAGCTATTCCCGTCCTGCCCGTCTTGGCACCGCGGCATGCGACAAACCGAATGCTCGCAGGCGGATCCATCCGCGATAGAATGAGGGGCTCCGTCTGGTTTGCTCCATCACGTATGCCGAAGCCTGAGTCCCGCACCGTCCTCGTCGCCGATGACGATCCTCAGTTCCTCGGGGTCATGGACCATCACCTTCGGGGTTGGTCATACCGAGTGCGAACCGTCGCCGACAAGGGCTCGCTCCTCGAGCAGTTGGCCGAAAACCCACCGACCGTGGTCCTGCTCGACGTCCGTTTCGGGGACCATGACGGCATCGAGGTTCTCCGGCAGATCCAGGCCGACTATCCCTCCGTGCGGGTCGTGATGCTCACCGCGTTTGGGTCGATCGAGACCGGCGTCTCGGCGATGAAGCTCGGGGCGATCGACTATCTCACAAAGCCCGTAAACCTCGATCGGCTGCGGAGCGTGGTGGCTGACGCTCTCGATACAGTCCGCTCGACGGCTCCCGCCACGGTCCATGCTCCCGTGCCCAGGCCTTCTGCCGCTGCCGTACCGCAGCCGATCATCGGTGAGAGCGAGCCTGTGGGCCGGCTTCGGAATCTGATTGCCCGGGCGGCGGCCACCGACTCGACCGTGCTGATTCTCGGCGAGAGTGGAACCGGCAAGGAGCTCGTCGCGCGGGCGCTTCACGACCAAAGCCATCGCCGCGATAAGCCTTTCATCGCTATCAATGTCGCGGCGCTTCCGGAAGAACTGGTCGAGAGCACGCTCTTCGGCCACGCCAAGGGAGCCTTCACGGGCGCTGAAGAAATGCGGCACGGGTGCTGTGAGGCAGCCCATGGTGGCACGCTCTTCCTGGATGAAATCGGCGAGATGGATTTTGGCCTCCAGGCGAAGCTGCTGCGGTTTTTGCAGGAGCGAACGTTTCAACGTGTCGGCGAAACGAACCCAATCTCGGTGGACGTGCGGGTGGTCGCGGCGACCAATCGCAACCTGCTCGAGGAGGTTCAGCAAGGACGGTTTCGAGGGGATCTCTATTACCGCCTCAATGTCCTGCTGATCGTGGTGACGCCGCTTCGGGATCGCCAAGACGACATTCCCCTCCTCGCGAAGCATTTTCTCGCACGGTTCGCTGACCGCTGTGGTCGACCGACGCTCGAACTGGGGCCAGACGCTTGTGACGCGCTCATGCGGTATGACTGGCCCGGCAATGTCAGGGAGCTCGAGAACGTCGTCGAGCGAATCGCGATCCTCAGCCCAGGGCCGATCGTGTGTGCCTCGGAGATTCGCTTCGATGCCGACATGGCGTTCGCCGGGCCGGCGGGGCTGGCGGAAGTCTCGGCGGCAGACCTCGAGCTCACGGAAATGGAGCGAATCGAAAAGGCGGCGATCAGCCGGGCGCTCGCGGAGGCCGGTGGCGTCGTCCGTGAAGCGGCCTCGGCGCTCGGGCTGGCGCAGTCGACGGTCTATCGCAAGGTCAAAAGGTATGGCCTGACCATCCGCTGATCGTTCCATGCCTGACAACAGAATCACCGACACCGACTCTGGCGACGACGACCTGGCCGAGCTCGGGCGAGGCTATCGCGAAAGCCTCCGCGGGACTCTCGCGGCCGTGGAGCAGGCGCTCGCCACGGGTGACCACCACGCCCTCGCCACCGTCGCCCACCAGACCCGTGGTGCCGCCGGGATGTTTGGTTACCCGGAGCTCACCGTGACCGCTGGCCTCCTCGAGGATGCAATCCACGAGCAGCAAAATCACGACTTGATTGACGATCTTGCCCGCGAACTCGTGCGAGGCATTCAGGGGATTCTCAAGGAAGGTGCCGCCTCCCGGCCCTATACTCGTCGGCCGCTATGACACCCATCGCCCCACTGACGCTCGTCGATCCCCGCAGCCAGTCGCTCCTCATGCGGGCATGCCGGCTCGAACCGGTCGAACGGACGCCGGTGTGGCTCATGCGGCAGGCGGGCCGGTATCTCCCTGAGTACCGGGCGGTCCGCGAGAAGGTGGGCTTCCTCGAGCTCTGTAAAACTCCAAAACTCTCGGCGGAGGTGATGATCGCCACGGTGCATCGCCTCGGTGTCGATGCGGCCATCATCTTTAGCGACATCCTCCCCATCCTCGAGCCGCTTGGGCTCGAGCTCGAGTTTTCCGCGGGCGAAGGGCCGGTGATTCACAATCCCATCCGCGAAGCCGCCGATGTGCTGCGAGTTCGCGAGCTAGCCGATGTGGACCGCGTCGGGTTTGTGATGGATACCGTGGCCGCCACTCGCTCTGGGCTTGCCGACTCGATCCCTGTGATCGGTTTTGCTGGTGCCCCCTTCACGCTTGCCGGCTACTGCATCGAAGGCGGCACGAGCAAGGCTTGGACGCTCACAAAGCAGTTCATGATGCGGCATGAATCAGCCTGGCATGACCTCTGCGGCACGCTCGCCCGTGCGGTGAGCCAATACCTCGTGGCCCAGCTCGACGCCGGCGCCCAGCTTGTGCAGCTCTTCGATAGCTGGGTGGGATGCCTCGGGCCGGCCGACTACCGTCGCTACGTGCTGCCCCATACTCGCACCGCGATCGCCGAGGCCGCCAAACGAGCGCCCGTGATCCACTTCGCCGCAGGCAATCCAGCGCTGCTGCCCCTTCTCGCCGAAGCCGGCGGCAGCGTGATCGGCATCGACTGGCGAATTGACCTCGATCGCGCATGGGAAACCGTCGGCTTCGACCGCGCCGTCCAGGGCAACATCGATCCCGTCGTGCTCTTCGCCGACCGCGACACCGTGCGCACGCGCACCCGAGCGGTCCTTGAACAGGCCGCAGGCCGCCCCGGCCACATTTTTAACCTGGGCCACGGCATCCTCCCCGGCACCCCGGTGGAAAATGTCTTGGAGCTCGTCGCTGCTGTGAAGCAGGGTTCATAAGTTTCAGCCGGGGCTCATCCCCCTGCCCTGCCCCAGATTACCCATAGCCCACACGCGTGGGTTACACTGGCGGGTTTCCCAGTCCCGACCGCAGGCTCCATGAAGACACTCGAAAATCGACTCTTTCACCTCTTCGAGCCAGGCGACGTTGCCCGGGCTCGCGAGATCATCCCGGCCAAGGTGTCCTGCCCACGGGTCGGCCAAGTGCGGGCGATTGTGTCTGGGGGCGATGATGAGGATCACGAGGTGTTTCTCGAGCTCTCCGCGCACCGCCGCGGCGGGATGACGCTCGAGACCCGTTGCTCATCGAACGAAGGGAAGGCCGGCAAACCCTGCGCGATCCTGGCAGCGGTGATCCTCGAGATTGATCGTCGGGGTCTTTTTTCGGGTATCCACGATCAAACGCCCGTCGCGCTCGAGGTCATCGGCGAGACCCCCGGCGACGACGAGCCACTCGTAGACGACACCGAGGCCCCAGCCCCGGAACTCTCCACGACGCTCACCTCTCCTGCCAATGGTCGTGCCAATCGCAACGGCCCTCGGCTCGCTCCATGGGCGGCCGAGCTCGAGGAGCGACGACGGCTGGTCGAACCGACGATGCGGTCGCACGGTGTGAGTATTCCAGATACCAGACGGGCCGGCGGGGCACTCGTGTTCCTCTTCGAAGCGGCTGCCTCCACCGACGCCCGCGCCGCAGTCCTCACACCTTGCCGGATGCAGCTCGATGTGACGGGCAATGCGACCGGCCGACCTCGCCCGATCACGATTGGGCCTGGCGAAGTCGAGCTCACCGACCTCGATGGGATCGAGCGAGAACTTCTTGCCAAGCTCCTCGGTTCCGTAGGAAGCACCGATGGAGCGATGCCGCCGCCGCTCGAGCGACGCACGATTTCGAGGCTCGTCATCTCCGCCCATTCTGCGGCCACACACCTTGCCATGCTTTGTGAGGCCGGTCGGCTCGTGATTCAGCCAGAGCCGCGACGGGCGCCGGAGGAGATCGTGCCGCTTGCCTGGGACAGCGGACGCCCGTGGGAACTGGCCTTTCTCGTGGGCCCCGATGACGATGAACTCCCTCGTAGCACACGGGCAACCGACGACGATGAACCGCCAAAAAAACCCTCCAAGGCGACGCTCACCGCGGCGCTTGTTCGCGGGAGCCAACGGAAGTCGCTCGATGAGCCGCGGGTGATCCTCAAGGCCGGCATCGTCGTCTTTGCCGATCGGATCGCACGGCTCGAAGCAAGTGAATCCACAGCCTGGATCGACCAGTTCGAGCGACGTGGGACCATCGAGCTTTCGGCGTCGCAGTGTGACGGGCTCGTGGAGAGACTGGCGATGCTCGCCGATGTGCCGCGGGTCGTGCTGCCGGCCTGGACAGGCTGGCGGATCGAGTCGGGGCCGCCTCACCCAAAGCTTGTGCTCGACGATACTCCTGCAGTGAGTGTCGATGAACCAGAGAGTGGCCGCCGACGCACCGCGGCGCGTGTGCAGCTTGCGGGGCAGATCTGGTTTGACTACGCGGGCGTGCTCATCGCCGCCGGTGATCCGGCTGGGGGCGCTGCCGATGCCGACCGGCGAGTCTTCATTCGCCGCGACCGCGCCGCTGAGCGGGATGCCCTGGCCATGCTCCCGCGATATGGGTTCACGCCGCCCCGCGGCGTCGCCGTGGATGGTGGCGAGCTTGCCCATCATGTGGAGGTGGCCCGCGGCCGACTCGACAGCTCCGTGTCGCAGCTCGCCTCGGTTGGGTGGACCGTCGAAGTGGCGGGCCGCCGCTACCGGCCAGCCGGAAGCGTCGCATGGAATGTGACCAGCGGCATCGACTGGTTCGAGCTATCGGCAGAAATTGACTTTGGGGGCGTGCGGGCCGAACTGCCGGCGCTTCTCGAGGCGCTCGCATCGGGAGGGCGTTCGGTTGTGCTGTCAGATGGATCGGTCGGCATCCTGCCCGATGCTTTCGCGACCGAAATGGCACCGTTCCTCGCGCTCGCGCAGAAGCATGACGGCACGCTTCGGTATGGCCGCATCCAATTGGCACTTCTTGACGCGCTCCTCGCAGGCCAACCGCAGGCGCATTTTGATGAGGCCTTTGAGCGGCTTCGCGATCAGCTCGCCGCTGGCGGAAGGCCGGAGGCCGAGCAGGAGCCACACGGCTTCGAGGGAACGCTTCGTCACTACCAGCGAGAAGGCCTCGGGTGGCTCGTGTTCCTCGAGTCGCTCGGCCTCGGCGGCTGCCTCGCCGACGACATGGGTCTCGGCAAGACGATCCAGGTGCTCGCGATGCTCATGCGACGGCAGGTGGTCAACGAGGCCGCTGGAATTCCGCACCGGCCAAGCCTCGTGGTCGTGCCGAAAAGCCTTGTTTTCAACTGGATCGAAGAGGCCCACAAGTTTGCCCCCTCGCTCCGCGTGGCGAATCACACAGGCAACGCCCGCACCGACACCACCGACAACCTCGCCGATTTCGACATGGTGATCACCACCTACGGCACGCTGAGGCGCGACATCGTTCGCCATCGCGAGAACGAGTTTGACTATGTGATCCTCGACGAGGCCCAGTCGATCAAGAACGCGGCGAGCCAGGCGGCGAAGGCCTGCCGGCTCCTGCGGGCGAGGCATCGGCTGGCCCTCACCGGCACGCCGGTGGAAAACCACATCGGCGAGCTCTGGAGCATTTTTGAGTTCTTGAATCCGGGGCAGCTCGGCAGCGCCGTGCGACTGCGAAAATTCCTGGCCGACGGCCGCGGCAGCGCCGATGTCGTTGCCCGCGCGGTACGGCCCTATCTCCTTCGCCGCACCAAGAAAGAGGTGCTCTCAGACCTGCCGGAGAAGACCGAGCAAACACTCTATGTCGAGCTCGGCGAAACCCAGCGGAAGGCCTACGACGAACTGCGGGAGCATTTCCGGGCAGAGCTGACAGGCCGCATCGGTCGCTTTGGCATTGGCCGCTCGCGGATCGCCGTGCTTGAGGCGCTGCTGCGACTGCGTCAAACAGCCTGCCATCCGGGGCTCGTTGACCACGCGCGGGTGGATGAGCCGTCGGCCAAGCTCGACACGCTCCTCGAGCAGCTTGAAGAGGTGATCGACGAGGGGCACAAGGTCATCGTGTTTAGCCAGTTCACGAGTTTCCTCTCGATCCTGCGTCGGCGGCTCGATGCGATTCCGACGACCTACGAATACCTCGACGGCCGCACGACCGACCGGCAGGCCCGCGTGACCCGCTTCCAGGAAGACGAGAGCTGTCGGCTCTTCCTTGTGAGCCTGAAGGCGGGCGGCCAGGGTCTCAACCTCACCGCCGCCGACTACATCTACATCCTTGATCCCTGGTGGAACCCAGCGGTCGAAGCCCAGGCCGTCGATCGGGCCCACCGCATCGGCCAGACCCGTCCGGTCTTCGCCTACCGCCTGATTGCCCGAGACACGGTGGAGGAGAAAATTCTCTCCCTCCAGGATAAAAAGCGGGAACTGGCCGAGTCGATCGTGCGGGCCGATGCAGGCGTCATCGCCAATCTGACCCCCGAAGACGTCGAGCTATTGCTCTCCTGAAAAAGCCTTCATCGAATTCTCACATGTCGGCAGGGGCCGCGGCGGGCATACTTTTGTTGTCGTGTGGGTGGCCAGGCCGCGGGGCCTGGCTGGCGGCCCACGTCCCCCGCCACCTCTTCGCCCATCATGGTGTCCGATGCCCGCTGTCACATCCGTGTTCCAGGAAGGCCTCGTGAAGCACGCGTCGCCAAAGCCCCGAGATCGACTAGCCTCGCCGCCGACCCATCGGATTCTCGTCGTCGATGACGAGGTCGATCTGCTCGAACTCGTGCGGTACAACCTCGTGAAGGAGGGGTACGACGTCGTGTGCGTCGGCAGTGGGGAAGAGGCGCTGAAGGCGGCTCGGAAAGAACCTCCCGATCTTATCGTGCTCGATCTCATGCTTCCCACGGTCGATGGCCTTGAAGTTTGCCGCAGACTCAAGGCCGAGGCACGAACCCGTGACATCCCAATCGTGATGCTCACCGCCAAGAGCGAGGAGACCGACATCATCTCCGGTCTCGACCGCGGTGCCGACGACTACATCGCCAAGCCCTTTAGCCCGCGGGTGCTCACCGCTCGGATCAAGGCGCTCCTGCGGCGGCATGACACGAAGCGACAGGCCGAGGCCGATCTCACGATCGACGTACACGAGCTTTCGATTCACCCGGGCCGTCATGAAGTGACGCTCGCTGGCAGCCCTCTCGAACTCACCTACACGGAGTTTGCGCTGCTTCAGTTTCTCGCGAAGCGACCGGGCTGGGCCTACACCCGCACCCAGATTGTCGATGCGGTGAAGGGTGAAGATTATCCCGTCACGGAACGGTCGGTCGATGTTCAGGTTGCCGGCCTCCGCAAGAAGCTCGGCGAATTTGGGTCGTATATCGAAACCGTCCGCGGCGTCGGCTACCGCTTCCGGCCCTAGAACGAAGCCAGGCCGATCGACGCATCACCAGCGGCCGGCTGGGTACGGTATCCTGTGAGGTTGTGGGCGGTCGACGCTCATGCCGGTCATGCCGCCGGCTTCCGGCACGTCCTCCACCGGCCTGCCTGCCTCCATGCCCCGCACCCGGTTTGTCTGGCACCTCTTCGCTGGCTGGTGCCTGCTCATCACGGCATCGCTCATCGTTTGCCTCTGGCTCGGAAGTGTGCAGCTTGCAAACGTCGCGACCGGAGCCCAGCAGCAGCGGCTGGTAGACCTTGCTCGCGGGCTTGCCGCCAGCATCGAGAGTCCAGGCCAGGACGACGACACAGCCAGCCTCGCCACGCTCGGCCGCTTCGCCCTTCCGGCGGAAATCGAAGTGGCCTTGCTCACCGCCGACGGACAACCGCTCGAGGGAGCGCACCACGAGGCCGACCGAGGGTGGTTCGATGGCCCAATCCTCACCGAGGCGAGGCAAGGGCTCAACAGCAATGGGGTATGGTTCGACAGCATCGCCGGCCGTCGCTGGATGGCGACGGCCATTCCGATCGGCGCTCCGCCGCACCGGATTCTCGTGATGGCCGCCGACACCTCAGCCGCTGATCGCCGCCTTCGCCAGGCTCAGGCCACACTCGCCGGCGGCCTTGCGGCCTGCGGTGTCGCTGCGATTGCGGCTGGATGGCTCATCGCAAGACGGGCCGCGCGACCGGTTGAAGCACTCTGTGCCGCAGCGAATCGGCTCGCCGCCGGCGATGTCGAGGCGTTTTTCCCACACACCGAGCTGGCTGAGGTAGCCGGGCTCGCGGCCGCATTGGCTCGCGTTCGCGAACAGCTCGTCGAGCGAGGCCTCACCATCGGCCGGCAGGGCACGCAGCAGGAGGCCGTGCTCGGCAGCATGATCGAGGGTGTGCTCGCGATCGATGCCCGTCAGCGAATCGTGGGGATGAACCGAGCCGCGGCCGACCTTCTCAGTGTTGAGCTCGACGACGTCCTTCGTCGCCCGCTCCAGGAAGTGGTCCGCAATCCGGACCTTCGACGATTCGCGCTGTTGGCCATCGACTGTCGCGAACCCGTCGAAGACAACCTCGTCCTGCGAGGCCCTCGCGACCGCACGATCAGGCTTCGCGGCACGGCGCTGCGGGACGTGTCGGGGGAAGGGGGCGCCGTGATCGTGCTCAATGATGTCACCGATATCGAGCGGCTCGAAACCGTACGGCGAGACTTTGTGGCGAATGTCTCCCACGAGCTCAAGACTCCGGTTGCCTCGATCAAAGGGTTTGTCGAGACGCTCCTCGACGGTGCCGCCGACGACCCCGTCAATGCCCGCCGGTTTCTCGAGATCGTCAGCCGCCAGGCTGACCGGCTCGCTGCGATCATCGAGGATCTCCTTGCCCTTTCACGGATCGAGCAGAGCGAGGGCGTGGGCAACCTGCCCCTCGAGTCCGCGAGGATTGCCGACATCTTCGCGGCGGTCGTTTCCGACTGTGGTCCGCGGGCCATCGAGCGATCGATCGGGTTTGAAACACGCTGCCCCGAATCCCTCGTGGCCGAGGTGAATTCACCGCTCCTCGAGCAGGCGGTGATCAACCTCATCGACAACGCGATCAAATACAGCGAGCCTGGAGACACGGTTCGGCTCGAGGCCGACATGGAGCCAGGCAAGGCCGGGGATGAACTCGTGATTCGTGTGGCCGACGATGGCGTGGGGATCGCGGCCGAGCACCTCCCACGTCTTTTCGAGCGGTTTTACCGGGCCGACAAGGCGCGCAGCCGCAAGCTCGGCGGCACGGGCCTCGGCCTCGCCATCGTGAAGCACATCGTGCAGGCCCACCGCGGGACGATCACCGTCGAGAGCACCCCAGGCGTTGGCAGCACGTTTACGATCCGCCTCCCAGCGGGTGCCGCCTAAGTGCGGAGTCCTCAACCTCCGGGGGGCCGATGCGATCGAGCACCTCGGCCACGATACGGGCTGGCGCGGGATCGATCGCGACGACACACGCAGCCCGCACATGAGGTGAGCGCTCCGCGAATTCGGCCGCGAGCGACCGCATGACCGCTGGGATCGCTGCCTGGCTTGCAGCACACGAGAGATCACCGGCACGAGGCTCTTCGGGCCTCGCAAGGGCCACGACGATCCCTCCCTCCGCCTGACGGACCATCACCGCGGCCGCCTCCTGGGCCACGACCACCATGCCGACCACGTTGACCTCATAGTGGGCCATGAGATCGCCACCAGTGAGCTCTTCAATCGATGCCCGTCGGCGAAGCCGTGCACAGCCCACGACGACGTCGATCCTGCCGAGCCAGTCGGTGACGCGATGGAGCATGGCCCGGACGGCTCCCTCCTCACGAAAATTCGCGGTCACGGCGATGGCCTGGCCACCGGCTGCCGCAATCTCAGCTGCCAGTTCTCGAGCTTCACGAAGCGATGCATGGCAGTGAATCGCGACGGCGTAGCCGCGTGCGGCGAGTGCCCGCGCCACCTCGGCGCCGACGCCACGCCCGCCGCCCGTGACGATCGCCACGGGGCGACACTCAGCCATGCCGGGCCTCATCGTGCGGCTTCTTGGCGTGAAAATCGAGAATCTGCTGCCAGGCCTCTTCGGGCGTCTCGGCGTAGGTGAAAAGATCGAGGTGGTGGTCGGCCACCACACCGGAGTCGGCCAGAAACTGAAAATCGATTACGCGAGACCAATACTCCCGGCCAAAGAGAATGATCGGGATCGGCTGCATCCGCTGGGTCTGGCGAAGCGTGAGCGTCTCAAACATCTCATCGAGCGTGCCGAAGCCACCTGGAAAGAGCACCACCGCGGCGGCCCGCAGAATGAAGTGAAACTTTCGCAGCGCGAAGTATTTGAACTGGAAGCAAAGCTCGGGCGTGATGAACGGGTTGGGCTGCTGTTCGGACGGGAGCTTGATATTGAGACCGATCGACTTGCAGCCGACGTCGAACGCCCCACGATTGGCTGCCTCCATGATCCCTGGGCCACCGCCGGTAATGACGACGTAGTCACGCTGACTTTCACACTGATTATCGATCGAGACGAGCTTGGCGAACTGCCTCGCCGAGTCGTAGTAGTGGGCAGTCGCGAGGAGCCGATCGGCTCGCTCGACCGCGCGGGCCGCCTTGGCATCTCCCGGCGTGGCCGAGGCGACACGGCGGGCCTCCGCAAGACGCTCTTCCGCGGCATGCCGCTCGATGATCTGCGTGCCGCCGAAGACAATCACGGTCGAATGAACCTTGTCGGCCTGGAACGCCAGTTCGGGCTTGCCGAGCTCGAGGAGCATCCGCACGCCCCGCATCTCCTCCTGAGCAAGCAGCGGCTGGTCTTCCTGAGCCAGGAGATAGCTGGGCGAGGCGAGGATACGCTCCATGTTCTCGGCCACAAGCGAGACGTCATCGCCCAGGTCGGAGTCGGGCAGGATCGAGCAGGCCTTGGGGGGTCGCGGCGAGTTGTCAGGGCGTGGATGGTCGCTCGTCATGCGTTGTCTCTGGGGGAACGTAAACGATCAACAAGGATGTCAGCCGGGAAGATCAAACGACTGGCCGATCGTGGGAACGACCGTTTTCCAGCCCCGGGTTGTGCTCAGGAATTCCGCCATGCCGCGGGCCGACACGGGCTCGCCATGCACGAGAAACGTGGTTTTTGGTGCTGGCATGTCGGCGAGCCAACGACCGAGCTCTGCCCGATCGGCGTGGCCAGAGAAGGCATCGACCTGCCGAACGACGGCATGCACGGGAATATCCCGGCCGTGGATGCGGAGTGTCTTGGCACCCTCGAGGAGCGTGCGGCCCCGCGTGCCCTTGGCCTGAAACCCGGCCACAAGCACGGTGGTGTTCTCGTCGGGCAGTCTGCGGACGAGGTGATGGAGAATGCGGCCGCCGTTCATCATGCCGCTGGCAGCGATCACGATCCCCGGCCCATGGTGCTGGTTGATGCCCTTGGATTCATCGGGCGTGCGGGCAGTTCGCACAAACGGGCTGGCGAGCGCCTCGGCGACACCCGCGAGCTTCGCCTCGCTGAAGTCGTGCTCACCTTGATGTCGCTTGAATACTTCGAGGGCATCGACGGCCATCGGGGAATCGACCCACACCGGCACCTCTGGCACGCGTACGGCTGCCATGAGCGTGCGAAGCAAATAGACAAGCTGCTGGGCTCGGCCGACGGCGAAGGAAGCCACGAGCATGAGGCCACCGCGGGCAATCGCTTCGTTCGTCACTCGCTCGAGCTCCTCGAGCGGACGGGTTGGTGTGTGGTCGCGATCGCCGTAGGTGCTTTCGCACACAAGGTAGTCACACGCGGGGGGCGACACGGGATCGTGGTAGAGCGGCGCGTCGTAGCGACCCACATCGCCCGAGAACACGATCCGCACCGGTGCTCCTCCGGCTTCGGTCACCTCCATTTCCACAAACCCACTGCCAAGCATGTGCCCGGCGTCGTGGAAGGTCGCGCGAAAGCCCATGGCGGGCTCAAACGACACACCCCGTGGCCCCGGCTTCACGAGCCGGAGCGTCGCCGCAACATCCTTCTCTTCATAGAGCGGCAGCGCCGGCTTGTGCTTGGAATAGCCATCGCGGTTGGCGAAGGCGGCATCCTCCGCCTGGCACTTGGCCGAGTCGTAGAGCATGAGCGGCAAGAGATCCGCCGTGGCCGGCGTCGTGAAGATCGATCCGCGAAAGCCTTCGCGAACGAGCCGCGGAAGCCAGCCCGAGTGATCGATGTGGGCGTGGGTGAGCACCACGGCTTGGATCGACGAGGCCGGCAGGCCGAGGGGCTGCCAGTTTCGCGCGCGAAGGGCCTTCTCACCCTGGAACATGCCACAGTCAATGAGCACCCGCGAGCCACCGACCTCGAGGAGGTGCCGCGAGCCCGACACCACGCTCGCAGCCCCCAGAAACGTCAGTCGTGCCATGGTGAAAATGCTCGCGAGTGAATGTCACCGAGGCGGCGGCCCAGCGCGGGTTTCACCGGCGAGGGCCAACTCGCCGGAGGCAAGCCGCAGTGACTCGAGCCAGCGGGTCGCCGCCTTCCCCTCGGTGGTCGAAGGAATGTACACCAGGAGCACGCTCCTGTTCTCGAACCGGCGGATTTCAGTGACCGCTCCGAGGGTGTCGAGCCGACGACCAATCGCCTTGAGAATCGGCCCACGGGGGACGGGCAAGCTCCCCAGCCTGGCGTCGGTGATCGTGATGGCAAGCTGGTTGACGGATCGAAGCCGTACCTCGGCCTCGATCCACGCGACAGTCACCAGTGGCCCGACACCCAGGCGGAAGCCGGCCCGTACGCGACCGGGTAGCAGTTCGATCCGAGGATCAGTGCCCCAGCCATCGGCCATTCCGATGCGGTTGCGAGGGAGATCGATTGCGAGCCAGGCATTGATCTCCCGCTCGGTGAGGACAGCCCCCCAGCGGCCCACGCGGCCGCTCGCGGCATACACGGCCGACACCTCGGTCACAAAGCGACGGGCCCCCTGCTCAGCGGTCGCGGCAGCGTCCGCGGCATCGCGACCATCGAGCGGACCGCCGACGGGCATGCGGGCGTGGTGAAACGCCGGACCGATGCTCATGGCCAAAGCGATGCCGGCCATGAGGAACACAGCCGTCAACAAAAAAAGCCGCCGCAGCCTCCGGTGGCGCGGAGGCTGCGACGGCAAGAAGTCATCGGGCGTGGTCGTGCTGTGCTGCTGGGTATCCACTCCCGGTATTGTCACGGCGACGACAGGTTTTGTGCGAGCAGAGGATGGGTGAATCGACGATACGGCGCGTCTTGTCGGACGGTCATTAGCCAACGTATCTCAGAAACCGCGAGATCGGAAGCTCGGCCGAGGGTTCGAGCGTGACTTCGCCCAGGGCGACGTCCTCGAGCTCGTCACGGAGCACCCGGACATCTGCCGGAGCTTCGATCCCGATCCGAACCTTGTCACCACTCACGCGGACCACCGTCACGACCACCGAATCACCGACGCGAATCCGTTCGTTCTGCTTGCGGGAAAGTACGAGCATGAAAAGCCTCCCTCAGTAGGTCCAGGGTATGAATGGAATGAATATGCAGAGGATGTGTACAAATGTCAATGTTCGTGCCGCGGCCTTTTCCGCGAGCCCGTTCATTGGCCTCAAAAGGCGTCCCCCGAGCGTCCTGTCCTCCTGACCGCCGGCTGCGGGGCGACTCGTGTCGCGACGCGGCGGGTTGGGAAAGATGAGAGCCGTAGGAAACATCGGCCGACGGCGCAAGGTTTCTTGGGTCGGCAAGCAACAACGCCGACCGGACACGTTGTGACGGTAGCGCTAGGCTACTCGTGGTGTCCAGAATTGCTCGCCGCACCGTCGCCCGCGTACTCGGCGAGATCGATCGTCTTGGCGGCGGCCATTGTTTGCTCGGCCTCAGCGATACGATCGAGATCTTCGGCGAGCACGCGAGGGTGGCTATGGTGCTCACCGCGAAACCGCACAGAGCCACCAAACGACACGCCCCGCGGCTCGATTTCGAGGGTCACTTCGGTCGGGATCGCGCCGGCCTCTTCGAGCTTCCGGTTGATGGCGAGCCTGGGAAACGGCGGCATGCCGCCAGGTTGCAGGAGCGCCTTGAGCATGATGGCCGTGTCGGCAAACCGACGATAGCTTGTGGCTTCATCTGCCGACGCCACAGCCGCATGCTTGACGGCGTAGCGGGTTCGCGGGCCGGCGAGCTCGATCGAGTCGGCTTCCTCCGTAAGACCTTCCGTGAAATCAGGGCCACCGGCCCATTGCACGAGCCGGTCGTCGCTCTTGCGAGCCCACGTGGCCAGCGACACGCCGAGCCGGTCGAGCTGCACGGTGGCCACTTCGGTTTTCACACGGCGGACGGGGTCAATCACCACGACTCGCTCGCGGGCCGGATCGTGGAGCACGATCTCGACGAGCGTCATGGCCGACGGGTCGGCATTCTTGGGTGTGCCAGGTTTTGCGGCGGCGTGTATTTCGAGAAAATCCCAGGCGACACCGTCTTGAAAGACCGTGATGGTGTGCGCAAGCGGCTTGTCGTTGGTGTCATAGAGCGTCGTCTCGACCCGCATGGCGAGCGCCCCGGGGAACGGCGCCGGCGCTCCCGGCTCGGCAGCCACCGCGGAGCCAGCCATGATCGACACGACCAGCACGACAAACCAGCACCATGATGGACTGCGGTCAAGGGGCATCGAGAGAACCTCCGGGAACTGGGCAGGGAGAGTAGCGAGACCGCGACGGCCGCGAAAGATCACTCCGATGCAGGAATCCTGCCGTTCCGGTGCTCAGCGGCGGACGCGTTCAAAGTTTCGGAAGGCGTCCGCGGGCACGAGGGCATCGAGTTGGATCCCGTCTCTTCCAACTCCGCCGTCGAAGAGGGTTCGCCTGCGGCCCATGACCCAAGCGGCGGTCAGAAGATCGTCGCCGGCACCCAGTTCGACCAAAACGTGCTCGGCGGCGACGCGGACCAGCCGCACCGTGTCGTTGCCTTCTCCCGTTCGGAGCACGATCGTCGTGGCTGACACGTTCAAGACGGTCACCTGGTCCGCACCGCGCGCGGTCGTGACCGAAATCTGGCCGCCTGATGTGACGCGATCGAGGACCACGACAACCGGTAAATTGTGGTTGGGCGCGGTTGCGACGGCGACGTTGCCCCGTATTTCTGCCTGCCTCACCACAATAGTGTCGGGGTGATGGCCCGTGAATACCGTCAGGCCGCCGGCAGCCACTTGATCGACTGTCACATGGTCGCTGACTGATCCCGTGGTGATCAGACACTGGCCGTCGATCATGAGCTGAATGAGCCTGACGTGGTTGACGCCCTCGCCCGCGTTGACGGTGACATGACCGCGAACCTTCGCCGACCGAAGCGCGTCCACGCGCTCGAGCCTGACCGCGTAGTCAGGCCCGATGTCGATCGTGTCGCCTCCGCCGCTGGTCGAGATCGTCAGGGAATCGGTGCCGAAGTGCCCCATGGTGACGATGTCATTCCCGTCACCCGCGGTGATCTGAATGGCCTCCGCGTAGGCACCGTCGAACGTCACCATGTTGTCACCGCCGTACACCCCGACCTCGATACGCCGCCCGACTGAAGAGTCAATGACCAGGACAAAGTCGTTTCCTTGGCCGGTGGTGACGACAAGGTCCGTGGCGATGTCGCATCGGCCAACCACAATGCTGTCGTTGCCAACGTTGCCACGGATCGTGAGCGAGTCAAGTGTGAGCGATGCTGGATCAGCGACCCACTGGCCGTCGATGAGCTGGACGCTTCGCGGCATCGGCGTGCCAGCAACGACCCGGTCGTCGCCATCGCCCAACTCGATCACGATCGAGCGGATCCCCTCGATTCCCATCACTCGATTACTGGCAGCACCATTCCAGGCCGATCGAATGAGCGTGTTGCCCTGAGCACCTTGGTCGTTCACCGTGAATCCTCGGACCCAGGCCAGGCCCCGCACCTGACCGATCTCGATCTGATTCGCAGCAGCGTCACCAACGATCCGGAGCACCCCACCGTCCTCGATGGAAAGCGTCACATCGCCAGCCATTGGCAGCCGTGATTCAAGCGCCTCCAGCCCCAGCCGAGAGACACGGCGGCGGGCCAGACCCCGCAGACTCCGACGCATAGAATTGATTCCAGATTTCATCGCGGAGGCCCTCCCAAGTCGAAATCGGCTGACCGACAGCGACCAGCAGCAAAGAGTCGAATGCAACTGGCGTGCCACATGCGATCTTGGCACGCCGGGCTCGGGTCCATGGGGCCGCGTGTGTGAACAATGCCGCGGCGAAGCGGCCGCAGCCGCGGAAACTCTCCCGTCAGCGACTTTCTCTCGAGCGTGGTCGCATTCTGCGACAGCATGTCTCGTCCGCGAACCCCCGTTGCATAGTGCGGCGCAGTGCCGCAATTTGCGTCGGCGAGACTATCGAGTGGGCCATCGAGAAAGTCGCCGACACATCTCAGAAACCGCAGCACGTCAGGGCCTTGCGGGGCTTGAACTGACAGATTGCAAAAGTTCAGTTGAAACGCCAGGAATGCCGAATCTGGCTTTCCTTCGCTGTCAACCGCACGACATACTTCGTGGCCATGGGGCACCGCCTTGTTGCCAGGGACATCCCATTCCCGAATCCCTGGGGCAACCCGTACTTCTCGAAGTGACATAGCATGAGGCCGGCCATGATGAGATTCCCCTACGGCTTGAAGCCTCCTATGGATCGTCGCACCATCCTCTGCCACCGTCTGCTGACGGCGTTCCTGTTTCAGTGTTCAAGTCTGCTTTCGTGCGTCACGACGACGTCGGTCGCCGCGGAGCTTGCCTGGCCCCAGTGGCGAGGGCCGGCCGGCGATGGCCATGCCCCGGCGGCCCACGATCTTCCCGTCACATGGAGCGAGACGGAGAATGTTGTCTGGAAGACGCCGGTTCCAGGCCGCGGATGGTCAAGCCCTGTCATTGAGAATGACCGCATCTGGATGACGACGGCGATCGAGCGGGAGGCCACGCCCGAAGAGCGGACCAAAGCCACCGACGGCAAGAAAATGGCCGCCCAACTGGCGGTCTCTGGCACCGTGACGATCCGCGCCGTCTGCGTCGATGCTTCCACGGGAAAAATCCTTCACGATGTCGAGCTGCTCACGGTCACCGACCCGCAACCTGTTCATAAGCTCAACTCGTTTGCTTCGCCGTCGCCGGTGCTCGGCAACGGGCGGCTTTTTGTTCACTGCGGCGACTTTGGCGCAGCTTGCATCGACTCCGCGACAGGCAAGGTGCTCTGGCGAAATCGTGACCTCCGACTCAATCACGAAAACGGCCCGGGGAGCACGCCGGTGGTCTGGAAAGACAAGCTCATTGTTCACCTCGACGGTAGCGATGTGCAGTCGATCGCCGCCTACGACACAGCCACGGGCAAGGTCGCCTGGCAGACACCACGCTCGGGCACGCTTCGCGACGACCCCGATCTCAAAAAAGCCTACGGCACGCCTGTGCTCGCCACGCTCGGTGGCCGCGACGTCATCATCTCGCCAGCCGCCGACTGGCTCTATGCCTACGACCCGGCCACCGGCCAAGAGCTCTGGAAGATGAACTACGGCTTCCTCGGCTTTTCGATCGTGCCGCGGCCGGTCATGTCGGGGGATCTCCTCTTCATGAGCACGAGTTTTAATTCGCCGGAGCTCTTGGCCGTGAAACTCGCGGGGCCTGACACAGCGCCCACGATTGCATGGCAAGAGAAGAAGGGGGCGCCCACGATGGCGTCGCCGCTCGTGGTGAACGACCTTGTGTACATGGTAAGCGATAAGGGTGTTGGCACGTGTCTTGACGCCAAGACGGGCGAGGTCGCCTGGTCCAAGCGGCTCGGCGGCAATTTTTCATCGTCGCCCCTGTTCGCCGATGGCCACATCTACGTGGGCAACCGCGATGGCGACACCTTTGTCGTCAAGCCGGGCCGCGAATTTGAGATGCTCGCCACCAATCACCTCGACGGCGGCATCTTTGCGACGCCCGCCGCCGTGGACCGTGCGATCTTCCTCCGCACCGAACACGCTCTCTACCGGCTCGAGCGGCTTGAACAGTCGGCATCGTCCGCGGCGCCGTCCCGCGGGAGTTTCTGATGCGAGCTTTTTCGACACCACGGAACTCGGCCATCACCCGCCGCCGCATCCTTGCAGCCGGCATCGGCGGCGGAATAGCCGCTCTCACATCGACCGCCCACGCCGCGCCCCGTCGCCGTGGCATCCCGCTTGGCTTCGACAATTTTGCTGTGAGAGCCTGTGGATGGAACGCCCGGGAGCTGATCGACCACGCCACCACCCTCCGTTGCGACTCCCTCTTCATCACCGACTTTGGCCCTTTTGAGGGCAAGCTCGACGATGCGTCGCTCGGTGATGTTCGCCGTTATGCCGCTGACCGAGGCGTGGGAATCGTGCTCGGCTCATGGAGCATCTGCCCGACAAGCGTGACCTTCACGAACGACCATGGCACCGCTCGAGAACACCTCGCAACTGGCATCCGGATGGCCAAGGCGCTTGGGTCACCGGCGTTTCGCGTGATCCTCGGGAATCGCGATGACCGGAGGAGCAAGGGAGGCATTGCAGCACGGATTGCCGATACGGTCGCCGTCTTGAAACATGCCCGCCCATTGGCCATGGATGCGGGAGTTCGCATCGCGGTCGAGAACCATGCCGGCGATATGACCTCACGGGAACTGGCTCAGCTCATCGACGAGGCTGGCGAGGATTTTGTCGGTGCAAACTTCGACTCAGGCAACGCCTGCTGGACGCTCGAGGATCCTGTGCGGGCGCTCGAGAATCTCGCTGGCCATGTGGTGAGCACGAGCCTGCGCGACACGCTTGTGTGGGAAACACCCGGCGGCGTCACGGCCCAGTGGACCGCGATGGGAGAGGGCTGCACCGATCTTGTGGCCTTCTTTGACCTGTTCGAAAAGGTCTGCCCGGGCGTGGCCGTCCATGTCGAAACGATCTCAGGGTTTCCGCGATCGTTCCCGATCTATGACCGTGACTTCTGGGAGGTTTTCCCGGACGGGCGGGCCGACGAGCTCGCCGCGTTTCTTGCCCTCGCAAAGCGTGGCCGGCCGATCAAACCCTTCACGCCCCAGGCGGGCGATGGCAAGGTCGCGTCAGAGCGGGAATACCAGCTCGCTGAGCTCGCCCGCAGCATCACCTACTGCCGCGACACGCTGGGCATCGGAAAATAAGGACGGGAGCAATACTTTTCGGCACTCCGATTGCGCGGGTGTCATCTCTCCCTCTTCCTCTGGGAGAAGGCCGGGGTGAGGGTGCTTTCGTCGCCCATTCGAAGGTGTCTCAAACAGCTTCACGTTCGAGGACGTGCAAGAAATCCGCGTGCAGCTTCCCTACGATGGCCTGCGGCACGTCCGTGCGAATGCACCATCGGGCATCATCGCCCTCCACGAGCACCTCACCGATTCCGATCGACTTCTCGGCGATCAAAGTGTCTCGTCTGGTAGGGAGTCGCCCGGGAGCTCGGGCGGAGGATACTTCGCTCGGAGCGCTTCAAACACGGGGAGCCGAAGGGACGCACCGAGACCATCGGTCTCATACAGGTCGTCCGTCGAATAGCCTGCATCCAGGCACTTCTCGATCCAGTGGGCGGTCTGCTCCACGTGGCCACGGGCAGCAGATACAACCGCCTGGAGAATCGGATCGTCGTACTGCTCGGCATACGACCGAGCCTCGCGGGCGGCCTCCTCGTATCGCTCGAGCTCGAGGAGCAGTGTGACCTTCACGTATGGCCACGCGTGCTCAAACTCCTCGTCTCCGGCCACGACACCCGCGTGCCGTGTCATCAAGGCATCGGCAACGTGGTACTCACCGACGTCGCAGGCCAATCGAATTTTCCAGAATGCGACAGCCGGATCGTTTTCGTGCCCGTCTTCAAACTCCGCTACGAGTGATTCCATGAGTCCCACGTCTGGCGGGTCGGAATCATAGAAAGCGAGCCACATCAACTGACGAAATGTTTCGGCTGCCGGCTCGACGGTGCGTAGTGCCTCCATCGCCTCACCACCATGGAAGTGGGCGACCACAAGACTGTGGCGAAATCGGCCGGATGGATCATCAGCAGCGAGACGCATCGCGCGGCGACAACAGTCAATCGCTTCCTTCCAGTCACCATCGCCCAGGGCCACTTGACCACGCGTATACATGGGCTCAGGGTCGTTCGGAAATGCTGACTCATGCATTTCGACAAGCTCTTGGAGCAACTCCCGATCAGGTTCCTCCTCGTCGAGAAAACTGGTGCTCAACGCTCGAAACATGGCCGATTTGTCGTCGGCCTGGCGATAGGCCTCGATCACCTCGTCCGATGCGAATGCGGCGGTAGCGAACAGATTCACGAAGGCGTCGTGATCATCACGGGTCGTGGTCGTGGAGAGCACGGCGGCGAGGAGGTCACACGCTTCGTCCCCATGGCCCTGCTGTAAAAGAGCGTGGGCGCCATAGTAGGCGATGTTGGGGTCCTGGGCATTGATCGTTCGATAGGCTGCCACAATCGCCAGGACCGATGCTGGATCATCCAAGAGCCCCTGGCAAACCGTCTCGAAGGCCGCCGGCGGGTCGTGAAGCCTGAGAAACCGCTCGCCGATCTCGTGGTGTCCATCTTCCGGAAGCAAGGGAGCCAGCAAGAGCAGCAGGTCGATTGATGAAGGGTCGTCATCAAGGCCGCCACGTGCTGCGGCCAGCGCATCTTCATGACGCTCGAGAGCTTGGAGGGCAAAAACCTGTTCGCAGGTCGCATCCGCGTCTGCTCCGAAGGCCTGAAGATACTGATCGGCCTCCCGGACGGCGTCGGCAAATCGTTCCTCATGGTTGGCCACGACGGCTCGCAGGTATCCGAGGATCACCATGTCGGACTGGAGCTTCTCGGCGACTGCAAACCTGTGAAGCGCCCCGCCGAAATCTCCATCGGCCAGCGCCGCCAGCCCAAGAAAAAACTCTCGCACGGCTCTCATGACGGGGGCCGCCTGGGCAAATGATGATGGCTTGAGGAGTGCCACCGCGTCGTCATACCGCTCTTCGCGGATGCATACTGCTGCCTTCCCCACGAGCTGCGCATCCCGCAGCAGCGCATGGGCCTCAGCGGGCGGCAGGTCGATGGCGGTGATGGCCGTTGCCATGAGGGCTGACATTCTCAGCGATGTCGATAGGTCTTCAGAGTCGTACACTCGCCATCGATCGCCGTGTCGAATGACCCACCACCGCATCTTCATGACGGCACCATTGCTCAGCCAGGCCCGCACGTAAAGAATGCCTTCCGTCCCGTCGGGGTTGAGGTCGATGCGCCGAAGTTGAGCTCTTTCGAACGACCATGCCTCAGCGTGTTCCACAAAGCGTTTGCCCACCTCGTTTGTGGCAGCCGCCATCAGCCCTTCACGCGAGGCGTCATCAACCCTGGCGCCGCTGGCGTGAATGGCTTGCCGCATCATCCGCGCACCGTCGAAGCACTCCTCGATGAGGGTCGAATCGGCTTCCTGGAATGCGATTCGGAAACGCTCGATGAGATCGCGAAAGGGCTGGTCACGATCTCCGTCGGAGGGTTCGGGCTGCGGGCGAAAGATGTCGGCCACCGTCTCGTCGGATCGCGGCTGAGGAGCGGTTGCCGCGAGGCGATCCTCGACATGTCCAGCGGTGCAACCCCACGCGGCAACAAGGCACAACAGCAGTGGCGTGGGCAGCCGTTTCTTGAGGGGCCGCATAGGCTCACCCAACGAGTGGAAAGATTGCTCAGGAATGCAGAATACTCTATCGATTGGAGCCGCCATGGGCATGCGGTCTCACGACGGATCGGACGACCAACGGCCGCGTGAGGGGCAGGCTCGACGATGCGCCGCTTGGCGAGGTCTGCCGCTATGCCGCAGACCGATCAAGCCCCAAGCCCGCGATGGCGGGGTCGCGTGGGAGCGGGAATACCAGCTTGCTGAGCTCGCCCAAAGCGTCTCCTCCTGCCGCGACACGCTCGGCCTCCTGGGCCTAATACCCGTCACTCGAGTTGGCCATCGACGGCGAGCTGATGAAAATAGTGAGGCACCTTCGTCTGATTCTCGAGGAGCCAGTCAATTGATGGCTCATGCCGCATCGCCTTGCCAATCGCCTTGGCGGTGGCCTCACGGTTGGTCTTGAAGAGCACATCAGGGTCGTAGGTCACTTCGGTGATCGATGGATCGAGCCAGACCGAGACGATAATTCCGAGATCGTTGGCTTTCTTCTTCGGGATGTCGCCGGCCCGCACAGCGTCGAGCACGCCGTGGGCGATGGCCGCCTGCACGGTGCCCATGAGGATGTTGGTGTACTTCGAGTTGTTGACGGTGACCTTGCTCACCATGAGCGTTGCCGGCCGCACCTGCACGTCGGAGTTGAGAATCGCAAACACACGGGAGTGCCCCTTGGTCTGGTCGCCCAAAAGATTCGCGATCGCATAACCCACCGGCCCATCGAGCTCGCCGATCACCACCTCCGGCTCCGCCGCGCTCCAGGCTTCATCCCCCTCCACGAGCGCCTCGCCGGTTCGCATCACGATTCGGCCACCCGCCGAACCTTTTGCCTTCGACTTCGTCTCACGCTTCTTCTTTGCCATCGTTGCTCTCCTCTGGTGTGTGCGCGGTATTGTGACTGCATGGTGGCATTTCCGCGAGGGGCTACCCGTGTCATGTCGCAGGGCGCTTCGCTCGTCAGGGCGTCACCCAGGCTTGATCGCGTGCTTCTGGAGCAACTCCAGCGGCACGATCGCAAGTGTCTTTTCGTGCGTGGCTTCAAGGACCACTCGCGGAGCCTGGCCGGCCTCGGCGGCCTCGCGCCATCGCGCTGCACAGAGGCACCAGCGGTCGCCCGGCACAAGGCCCGCAAAGCCCCACTCGGGCCGCGGCGTCACGAGATCATTGCCCGCCTGCACCGTGAACTCGAGGAACGCCTCGGTCATGACTGAACACACCGTGTGAACACCGGCATCATCAGGCCCGGTGCGGCAGCAGCCGTCACGGAAAAACCCCGTAAGCGGCTCACGGGAACAGGATTCGAGCGGGCCACCCAAGACATTCCGCTCGGCAGGACGTGACTCAGCGGGGTGATCAAAGGCGATCATGCGCTTTCCTCTTGACTATTGAATGCTTGATTCAAGGTTGAAGGCCGGAAAAACCCGGAGCGGGGCGAAGGGCTGACAGGAGTGAACCGTTCAAACATCGAGAAAGCCTATCGTGAAGCAACCCGGCCACCTCCAGGGAGGGGCCGCCTCCTCTATGATGACCCCGCGGTCATGGGCACCGCAATTCGGCACCCGATTTTACTCGCGTCTACCAAGAACACATGCTGAGCCTTCAATCTGCGTCCGGCGCCCGGTGGCTTGCCCAGATCGATGCCGATTTCGAGGTCGTGCTCATCGACCATGCCCACTGTGAGAAGAAGGCGGCGAGTGCCGCGATGAATCTTCTTTTTTCCTACGTGGATCACACCGATCTCGCGAGGGCGATGACAGAGATCGTGGAGGAGGAGCTCGAGCATTTTCGGATGGTGCTCGACCTGCTCGACCGGCGGGGGGTTCGGTTCTGCAAGCTGTCGCCCAGCTCGTATGGCCCCAGACTTCATGAGCTTGTGCGGCGAGACGAGCCGGGGCGAGCTGTCGATCGACTGCTCGTCGCGGGGCTCATCGAGGCCAGAAGCTGTGAGCGATTTGCTCTTCTTGGCGAGCATGTGGCCGACCCTGAGTTGCGTGATTATTACCGTGGGCTTTTTGAGTCGGAGGCCAGGCACCATTCGACGTATGTGCGGCTCGCGGCTGAGTTCGCCGCAGAAGACGAGATTCGCGAGCGGCTTCACGAGCTGGCCGCGGCCGAAGCGGCGATTATCGAGCAGGGTGATCCGTTTCCGCGAATGCATTCCTGACGTTTTTCATGTGAGAAGGCTGCACGTGGCGAAACCGACACACGCTCGAAGTATTCCGGTGAACGAGATCATTGCCGTTGGGGCGCTTCTCGCGCTGGCCGCCTGGGGCGTGCTTCACTGGTCGGGCTCGGGCGAGCAGCCGGTGTCGCTTGGTCCGTTTGATCCCGGGCGATGGTTTCCGGGTCGGGGGCTTGCGCTCGACGAACTGCCACTGGTGCTCATGCTCATCGTCGGAGGCGTGCCGCTGGTGGGTGACCTCGCGCTCAAGCTCGCGACGGGACGGTTTGGCTCTGACCTTTTGGCTGGCATTTCGATCGTGACGAGTGTGATCCTGGGGGAATATCTCGCCGGTGTGCTCGTGGTGCTCATGCTCTCCGGGGGCGAGGCCCTCGAGAGCCGCGCCGTGAGCCGGGCGGGGGATGTGCTTGCGGCGCTGGCCCGCCGAATG
Organism: Pirellulales bacterium; assembly: GCA_041746715.1. Taxonomy (GTDB): domain Bacteria; phylum Planctomycetota; class Planctomycetia; order Pirellulales; family UBA1268; genus QWPN01. The sequence goes on from JBGTGN010000156.1 coordinate 50,942, forward strand.
CCGTCGGTGGCGCATCGAAAGGCCGGCGACACGCTCGTGGATGTGCCGCTCGCCGAGGTGCAAGTGGGCGACGTGGTCGTAGTCTTGCCCCACGAGATCTGCCCGGTCGACGGCACGGTCGAAAGCGGCCACGGATCGATGGACGAAAGCTACCTCACAGGCGAGCCCTACCGGATCGCGAAGGCGCCGGGCTCGTCGGTGCTCTCCGGGGCGATCAACGGCGAGGCGGCCATGGAAATCCGCGCGGAGCGAGTGGCCGCCGACAGCCGCTATGCCAAGATCATGGCCGTGCTCGAAACAAGCGAAGAGCGTCGGCCGAGACTTCGCCGGCTCGCCGACACGCTCGGAGCCTTTTATACGCCCCTGGCCGTGACGGTCGCGATCGCGGCCTGGTGGGCGAGTGGTGAGCCCGTTCGGTTTCTTGCCGTGCTCGTGGTGGCGACGCCCTGCCCGCTTCTCATCGCGATCCCGGTGGCGATCATCGGCGCGGTGTCGCTCGCGGCCAAGCGTGGGATCGTGATTCGCGACCCAGCGGTGCTCGAGCGGCTCGATACCTGCCGCACGGCCATCTTCGACAAGACAGGCACGCTCACCTACGGCGAACCGAGGCTGACGGAGGCTCTCGTGGTTGGGCACATGCAAGCAGACGAGGTGCTCGCCTTAGCCGCGAGTCTCGAGAAGTATTCGCGGCATCCGCTCGCCGAGGCGGTGGTTGCGGCGGCGGTCGAGCGTTCCCTTGCCACCGGTGACGTTTCAGCGGTGTCCGAAATTCCGGGCAAAGGGCTCGTCGGCCACGTGCGTTCGGACGACGGCCAGGAGTATGACGTCTCTATCACGAGTCGGCAGAAGCTCGCAGGCATTGATCCCGAGGCGATTGACCGACTGCCGCCGCAGGCAGCGGGGCTCGAGTGCGTCGTCGTCGTGGATGGCAAAGCTGCCGGTGTGCTCCGGTTTCGGGACTCACCGCGGGCCGACGGCCGCACGTTTGTTCGGCATCTCGGCCCGGCCCACGGACTCTCGCGGGTGATGCTCGTCTCGGGGGACCGAAAGAACGAGGTTCAATGGCTCGCTGACGTCGTGGGGATCACTGAGGTGCATGCCGAGGTGTCGCCGGAAGGAAAGCTCGCCATCGTCGAGGCCGAGGTGGCGAAGGCGCCGACCGTGTTTGTGGGAGACGGCATCAACGACGCTCCCGCGATGGCCGCAGCGACAGTGGGCATCGCGATGGGCACCGCGAGCGATGTGACCGCCGAGGCGGCAGGGGCCGTGGTGATGGATCAGGCCCTCGAACGCGTCGATGAGCTTTTTCATATCGCGCGGCGGATGCGAAGCGTCGCGCTCCAGAGTGCCGTCGGTGGCATGGCGGCGAGCCTCGTGGGGATGGGGTTTGCGGCCGCGGGACTTCTGCCGCCCACGGCTGGGGCCCTGCTCCAAGAGGCGATCGATGTGGCCGCGGTCTTCAATGCCCTGCGGATGTCATGGCGGCCGGGGGCCCTTTCCGACTACCGCGGACCACGAGAGGGTGAGACCGGGGATCGAGAGTCGAGCCCCGTTTCGCCCCGTCTGCCTGACCGGCTTTGACTCGCTTCCCGCCGTTTTCTATTCTTCGTGACTCTCCACGACACACCAAAGGACACCAACGGCATGGGCGGCATCAGCAATCGGATGAAGGAAGTCAAGCGACGTCGGCACCGTCGCCAGAAGCTCGCGAAGATCGAGACCAAACTGAAGAAGGCCACCATCAGCGAGAAGCTCGTCATGGCGGAGAAGCTCCGCAAAATGACACCAGGCTGCGAAGACCTGATTGTTCGCATGGGCCTCGAAGAGCGGAAGCGGTAGACGGCCGCTGGGTATGGTTGGGTTGGGCTTGAGCGTTCCGTGACCTCGTCGTTTCACGCCAACACGCCGGCGATTGCCGCGGAGAGCGCCGTCGCGAGCGTGGCGATCACGAGAGCCTTGAGGCCAAGCCTGGCGAGATCCTGCCGCCGCTCGGGCACCAGCGCCCCGATGCCGCCGACCTGAATGCCGATACTCGACAGGTTGGCAAAGCTGCACATCGCAACGGTGGTGATGAGCGTGGCCTTATGACTGAGGGCATCGCCCCGCACGAGCTTGCCAAGCTCTTCATAGGCCACCGCCTCGTTGGTGACCGTGCGAATCCCGAGGAGGCCACCGACTGTGTCGCATTCGTTCCACGGAATACCGATCGCCCAGGCCAGCGGTGCGAAGAGCCAGCCGAGCATTTTCTCGACTGAGAGATCGGGAGCCCCGAAGAGGCCACCGAGCTGGCCGAGCCCCAGGTTCACGAGCGTCACCAGCGCGATGAATGCGATGAGCACGGCCCCCACGTTCACCGCGAGGAGCAGCCCGTCGCGGGTGCCCCGAGTGGCGGCATCGATGAGATTGGCATCGGGCCTGGCATCATCCATCGCAAGGCTGCCAAGCGTCTCGGGCTTCTCGACTTCGGGCACAACGATCTTTGCCAGATAGATGGTCGCTGGGAACGTCATGAGGATTGCCGCCAAGAGGCCGCGGGAAGCCGTCTCACGAAGCGCCGGGTCACCACCGCCAATAAAGCCAATGTAGGCGGCGAGCATGCCGCCAGACACAAGCCCCATACCGCTGGTCATCACCACGAGCAGCTCCGAGCGGGTGAGCTTGGCGAGAAAAGGGCGGATTGTGAGGGGCGCCTCGGTCTGCCCCAGAAAGATCGAGGCGGCGGCGTTCATCGTCTCGGCACCGCTTGACCCAAGCACGCGGGCGGTCACCCAGGCCACGCCGCGAATGACAAGCTGCATGACGCCGAGGTGATAGAGCACGGCGAAGAGTGCAGCGACAAAAATGATCGTGGGGAGCACCTGAAAGGCAAAGACGAAGCCCACGGGGCCATCCGCGCGGGCAAGCTGCTCGCCAAAGAGAAACGCGGCTCCCTGGCCCGCACACGCAAGCACTGCGTTGACCCATGCCGCAGCGGCATCGAGCACGCTTCGGCCCGCGTCGCTTCGCAGGAGCACGAGGCCAAGCCCGCACTGAAGCGCGAGGCCTCCGAGGACCATCCGCAGGGAGATCGCCCGGCGGTTCTCGGAGAAGACCCACAGAATCCCAAAGATGGTCGCGACGCCGATAAGCCCCTGGAACCGCTCAAGCCCGTCCATATCAGTGTTTCCTGGTGAATCAGTGGCGGCGTTCCGAGCATCTGCCCTGCCGCAGCAGAATACCCGTTCGTCCGCGGTTACGCCTCGCCATACACCGCCGTCAGGCTGTCATGAAGGGGCGTCGTCGGCTTCCAGCCGGTCAGGGCCGTGAGCAAACCGTGGCTGCCGCGGATGTCGGCGATGTCGTGAGGTTGCGGATGATCCTCGGCGACCACCCTCGCGGTCACTCCCGCAATCGCCATGAGCCCTTCGAGCAGGTCACCAGTTTGCACCGAGCGAGCGGAGCAGACGTTGGTGAGTGTGCCAGGGGGCGCGTGAGCCAGCAGCAACTGATAGGCCTCGACGGCATCGCGGATGTCGAGATAGTCACGCCTGCCGCCGAGCCAGCGGCAGACAATCGTGTCGGTCTCCCCATTGGCCACAGCCCGCACGGCCGCCGCGAAACGGCCCGGCGCCAGGCCCCTGCTGACACCGGCACCGATGAGATTGAAGGGGCGAGCGACGACGATCTCGAGGCCGCTTCCCGCTGGCTCGGCCAGCGCCGCCTGTACGACCGCGTGTTTACTCTGGCCGTAGGGACTCGTAGGCTGGCAGACGACCGACTCATCCACCGGCAGACGTTCCGAGGAAACGTGGCCGATCTCGGCTGCCGACCCGACGACGAGCATGCGCATGGGTTTTTGTGTGGCGCGTGGCCGAAGGGCGTCGCGAAGCCGTTCAAAGCCACCGACATTCACGCGCATGAAGTCACCCGGCGCCGCATCGGCCTGGCAGCCTGCGAGGTGATAGATGGTGTCTGGTGCTGCCCATGCCACAAGATCCCGCACGGCGACCATGTCAGTCATGTCACAAGCCCGGTAGTGGGCAAGAGGCAACCGGCATGCCGCACGTCGGCCTGTGCCACACACGATCGCGGTGGGGTCTTGGGCGAGTGCCTCGGCGAGGTGTCGGCCAGTGAACCCGTTGACACCGGTGATCAGAATGCGTCGAGGCATATGACGGGCCTCTACGCCGCACGGCGCTGCGTGGTGAGTGGCCACTCCGGAAGGGCCGGCAGGATCATGGCCTGGCATCGCTCGAGATCGCCGGGGCGGCCGATGTCGCACCAGATGCCATCGTGGCGATGGCAGAAGACGTTTTGGCCTACCGCGAGAAGCCGGTCGAGGACTTCGGGCATGGTCACAGCCTCGTCGCGTGCGACATAGTCGCACACCTGCGGCGAGAGACAGTAAAGTCCCATACCGATGAAGGCTTCGAGGACTGGTTTTTCGAGGTAGCGAGTGAGCCGTCCGTCGGCGTCAAACTCGACGGTTCCGTAGTCGATCGGCGTCGTGTGTCGGCGTACGGCGACGGTGGCGGCCGCCCGGGACGCGACATGCTTCAGAGCGAGCGTTCCAAATGAAAGATCGGTGATGATGTCGGCGTTGGCGAGAAAGAAGGCTCGGTCGGGTGGGGTGAGGAGGCCCAGGCAGCCGGCCGTGCCAAGAGGCTTTGGTTCGCGGAGGTAGTCGATCCTCACGCCCAAGTTGCGGCCGTCACCGAGGTGGGCCTCGATCACATCGGCGCGGTGGTGGGTGACGATCGTAAACGCCTCGACTCCCGCCTCGTGGAGCCGTGCTATCAGCCGCACGATCACGGGCACGCCCTGAATGGGCACGAGTGGTTTGGGGATGGCGCGGCCGATCGCCCCGAGGCGTGTGCCGCGACCCCCGGCCAGAATGACGGCCCGCTTTGGCACCTGGTCGCAAGCAGTCTTGCTGACGGCGTCGCTCATACCGCGTACTCCTCGGGCCGGTAGCGGTCAGCGTGGCGGCGAATCCATTCGATCGTGCGGGTGAGGCCCGTGGTGAGATTGACCTCTGGCGTCCATCCGAGCAGCCGCTTCGCTCTGTCGGCACAGCAGACGAGCCGATCGACCTCGCTTGCAACCGGACGGACGCGATGCTCGTCGGCCTCGACATCGAGCGTTTGGCCGAGGATCGTGGCCGCTGTGTCGACGATCGCGTGGATCGGTGTGCCCGTGCCGGTACCAAGCTGAATGACAGAGCCTTCGACGTCTGGCGCAGTGGACGCAGCACGGAAGCCTGCGGCCGTATCTGCAACAAAAAGAAAATCCCGGATCGTGTCGGTTGAGCCGAGTCGGATGCGGCCGGTCGCGAGGGCCTGCGTGATAATGGTTGGGATCACAGCCCGGGCTGACTGCCGAGGGCCATAGGTGTTGAACGGCCGCACGACGACTACGGGCAGCTCAAAACTCGCGCGGTACGACAGCGCCAGGAGGTCGGCCGCGGCTTTGGTGGCAGCGTAGGGGCTTTGGGGTTTGAGCTTGTGTGACTCGTCGATGGGCACCGATTCCGGTGAGCCATAAACCTCGCTCGTGGACGTGTGGACGAGCCGGCTGACACCTGCCGCCCGGCAGGCTTCGAGGATATTGAGCGTGCCGTCGATGTTCGTGCGAACGTAACTTTCGGCGGCGCGGTAGCTGTACGGGATGCCGATGAGCGCCGCGAGGTGGAAGACATGGTCAGAGCCTCGCACTGCCGCCTCCACGCATGATCGATCGGCGATGTCGCCCGAGACGATCTCGACGTTCGCGAGGATGTCGCGGGGGACGTCATCGAGATGACCGCGGCGACCGGCAGAGTTGTAGTGAACAAACGCTCGCACCCGCGTGCCCGCGCGGACGAGGGACTCGACGAGATGGCTTCCGATAAAGCCACCGGCTCCGGTCACGAGTACTTGGGGGGTCATGGTGGAGAGCTGCGCGCGGGCTGGGAAAGGCCCGAGACAGTAGGAAACGCCGCCAAGCTGGGTCCAGAGCGGATCTGGGCTCTTGGGGAGGGGCCGAAGTGTCGGTTTACGGTCTGCGTGGTGGCCCGATATCAACCATGGAGACCTTCGTGCCGGTCCAGCGCAGGATGCGGAGACAGAAGAGACTCCACAGGTTATGAAGTGAACCGATGACCATCACGAGAGCGGGGCGAGACCGGAAAGCGTCGAAGCCGATGCGGGTTGTGAGGTGATGGTCGAGCGTTGGGTCACCGGCGACGGTCTCGAAGAACGATATGGCTGTGGCATTGTCCTCAAGTTCTGCGCGGGCCGAGAGCAGCCAGAGAGCATGCTGTGGTTTGTGCCGGGTGGCGGCGAGGCGTCGGGCGCGGGAGTCGAGGTCAATAAGCCGTTTGAGGTCGAGGGTTTGCGGTGGCTCCCAGGGATCGCTTTCGCGTGGGAGCGGTTCGTGATGGAGTGCTTCGCCGAGGCCATGTCGCATGGCGATTTCGCGATTGCCCGCTTCGTATCGGGCAAGAAGCTCGGCACGTTCCGCTGGTGAGAGCCAGCCGGCGATGCCTGTGTTCTTGCTTGCACGGTCTTGAAACGCGGCTTCGAGGACCGCTTGGCGTGGCAGCGTTTGCTCGCCGTGGGATGAGCGGCGGTTGAGCATGCGCATGTATTCGAGCCAATCGCGGGAAGGGGTGATGTTGAAGGCTTCAAGGTCCTCCGGGAACGGCACCGTGACGAGTGGTGGTTCGAGCCCGAGAACCCGAGTGAAGAAATCGACGACGATGCCGCCGGGCATCTGCGATGGCTCGTAGCCTACGACCGTCGTGGCCGCGGTCCCAAAAGCGGCTTCCCAGCAGGCGAGGATCGCGCTTGTCTCGAGGCGTGGGGCAAACTGCTCGCGAAAATCGTCGAGTGTCGGGTAATGCCGGTTGCTCCCCTTGATGAACTGAGCGTAGTGGGCGGCGAGGAGGTGATCCTGGCGCCGGAGGTACGAGACGACTGTCACGCTGCCGCCGACATCAGCGATGGCGCGGGCCAGGAGCTCGCTGCCGGCGGTGACATCCTCAATCGCAAAGTCGGCGTCGTGGGCCGAGCGCATGTCAAAAAAATCCTCGGCTGAGAAGATCACCGTCTCCGTCGCCGGTGGGCACAGGGCGAAGAGCCCGCGGAGGTGCTCCATGACGGTTGCCGTTGCATTCGGCTCGCATCCCTCCCGCGTCGCGGCACGCACCACATCGAAGAGAGCGTGGTGGTTCATCTCGTAGGGCCGAAGCTTTCCCGAAGCCCTGTCGGGCACGGCAAAGGCAAAACCATGCTCGCCAAGATAGGCCTGGTTCGCATAGAGCGCCGACTGGAGCGCCTTCGACCCTGTCTTGTGCTGCCCGATGTGGAGGATCACGTGCATGGGGCATGCCAGCCGATTGATTGACGCGTGAATACGTGATTCAAGACTGAAGGCCTGAAAACCCCGGAGCGGAGCGCAGGGATTCCATGAGTGAATGCGTCAACCATCACGAGGGTTTCCGCGCCCAGCCGATGACCCGGGGCGGCGTCATCACCCAGCGGACCTGTTTTTCGACAAGACCCTCGAGGAAGACATCTCGCACGGCTTGCTCGCTGAACCGGTAGTAGTCGCCTGGAAAATTGTGGACCCCAAGCGTCGAGGTGCCCGCGACGAGGGCATCGTGTTTCGTCACTGTGGCGAGGAGCCCGATCAGGCGACCGACGAGCGACCGCGGTGGAGCCAGGCGCAGTGGCCCCATGCCGCGATATCCGGGCACGCCGATCACGATAACGCCACCGGGCTTCGTGACGCGTCGGATTTCGGCAACGGTCTCCCAGAAGCGCGCGTCGTGTTCGAGCGTGGCGTTGCAGAGCACGCAGCCGAACGAATGGTCTCCAAACATGTCCATGCGGTTGGCATTGCCCACGATCATGTCGATCCCGCCCCCGTCTGGAAACGCATCCTGATTGATCCCGGTCTTCCCATGGATCGTGGCAAGGGCCGGGAGATTGAGGAGTGAGTCGGGCCCAGGCCACGCGCCAACTTCAAGGACCGGGCCATCGATCGCCTCCTCTCGGCAGATGCGATTGAATGCGGCGTAGACCTCGGGACTCATTCCTTGCTCCTTCTGATCGACACAAACGACTGTGCCGCCCGCGATCGCACACGTTTCCATGACATGCTGGCGAGTTTCCGGCAGGATCGCCACCAGGCAGCAGCAAGCGTTGGCTCAAGGCAGACTCTCGGGTTCACCCGCACCATGACCCAAAGCATCGTGAGGGCATCGGGAAGGCCACATGCCGACTTGCCAACAGCACTGCCGAAGAGATGGGCGAGTGTCCGTGCCTCGTACCGCGAGAGAGAGCGTTCGGTCTGTCCCATGTCGAGAAGCCCAGCCGCCGCTCCTTCCCTCGCAATCTCGCGAAAGATTCGGACGTTTTCCTCAATGCGTTCGAGCGGGAGATTCGAGCTCGCGTTGCCGCCGTGCTGCACCCATGCCCCCGCGATCGTCTTGAGTACCACGACGTTGCCTGTCAGCGCGAGCCGCAACAGGGAATTCATGTCGGCGGAGCTGATGTCGCGGTCATAGAACCCCTGGCGGAGTGCGGCGTCGCGGCGATAGAGCGTGCCGAGATGCGTGAAGAAGCCGGTCTCATAGACGAAGCGAAGGTATTCACCACCTGGCATCACCAGAGCATCGCCGTCGATCTCGGGAAGGATGTCGACCGATGGCCGCGGCGCGGCCGTTGTGCCTGGTGCTGACTGCCGCACGACGCGATGCCCGGCCTGGATAAATAGGGGCTCCGCGTCGGCGTGCCGGGCCGCAGCCGTCATGGCCTTGGTGATGAACGATGGGTCCGACAGGTGATCGTCGCCGTCGAGCATGAGCACCCACCGGCCAGTCGCGTTGGCCTCGAGGGCCTGGCGATAGTTCGCGACGCGGCCGATGTTGTGCTCCCGGCGAACGGAACGCAGCCTCGGGTCGTGCAGCCAGGCACGGACAACCGCTTCGGTGTCGTCGGTGGACGCATCATCGCACACCACCACTTCAAGGTTTGAGAAATCCTGCATGAGGCCACTGTGGATCGCACGGCCAAGGAATCGGGCGTGGTTGTAGGCGGGCACGATGATCGTGACTTCAGGCGTGGGCCTTGGCCGCAGGCCGCCGTCGAGGCACTTGAGAAGCGCGTCGGTCTCGCCGCCGGCTCGGACGGTCGATGGCGTGCGGGAGATTGCGTCGCGAAAGCGTTCACGCGTAGCTATGTCGGCCATGAGGCGACCGAGGGCCTCGACAATCGCGGATTCGGTATGCGACACGACGACACCCGTGACGCCGTCGTCGATGAGCTCGCGAGCGCCCTTGACGTCGGTCGAGAGCACGGGAGTGCCCTCAGCGAGGGCCTCACGGATCACGGTCGGGCAGCCTTCGCTCCGTGAACACAACACAAAAAGATCGGCATGCCGCATCCAGGCTCGTGGTGACTCCTGAAACCCCTCGAGCCAGAAGCGATCGGCCATCCCCAGGGCGGCGATGGCCGCTTCGAGGTTTGGCCGCTCCACCCCCTCTCCAATCACATGCCAATGAAAGTCGTGGCCAGCATCCCGAAGCCTACGATGCACCCCGAGGCACATGAGGAGCTGCTTTTCCGGCGAGAGCCTCGCGACGGTGACAACGCGTAGGCGGCCATCCCCGCGGTATGGCTCAAGCGGATCACCCTCATGCTCACGCGGCGGATCGATCGGCGGCGGAATCACTGTTGCCGGAATATCGTGGAGCGTGGGCCAGGTTCGGGCGAGCGTGTCGAGAAGGCCTTGCGAGACGGGCAGGAGGTGATCGGCCGCGAGAATCGCTCCCTGCATCGCGGCAAGCGTGTCGCCTGTGCGGCGGGGTGCGAGGAGCCCCTCGTCGAGGAGCACGAGCATCTTGCGCCGCCCGCGACAGAGGGCAAACGCAGCACAGGCGGGCATGTCTGGAAAAAGTGATGTCCCGATGACCGCGCCATAGTCGCGGCCAAGGCATGGAAGTTCGGCCGCCGCGATTGCTTCGCGAGTAGCGAGAAGGCCCTGGGCGACTATGTCTCGCTCGATGGCGAGTCGGGTGAGCCTGATGCCGTGTGGCAACTCCGCGGCAAGCGGTTCAGACACAGCACCCGTCACAAGCACATCGATCTGCCTCGACCCCGCCATCCGTTGCAGATGCCGCAGTGCGAGGTACGCAGCACCACCCTCAGTGAACTCTTTCGCAATGACGAGGATTCGATTATCCATGTGGAGTGGCCGACGGAGAGCTGGGTTTGATGCTGGGGTCCGTACTGTATCCTCGTTCCGCCGATCCATGCTTGCCAACGTGAGGCAACTCTTTCGAGGTTCCGACGGCCCTCCGACACGCCAACGAAAAGTGTCTCATTCATGCCGCCCGACTCATCTGTCAAGGAAGTTGTTGACCACTTCTACCGCACCGAATCGCGGCGGGTGTTCGCATCGCTCGTGCGGCTGCTGGGCGACTTTGATCTCGCCGAAGAGGCGCTGCATGAAGCGTTTGCCGCGGCGGTGGAGCGGTGGCCCGAGACAGGCGCGCCTGAGAATCCACGGGCGTGGCTCGTGTCAACGGGGCGTTTCAAAGCGATCGATGCCCTCAGGCGGCGGGGACGATTGGATGAGCTTCACCTCGACGTAGCCAGTCGGCTCCAAGCGATTGCCGAGTCGAATGCCATCAAGGCGAGCGAGCCAATCGAAGACGACCGGCTCCGACTGATCTTCACCTGCTGCCATCCGGCGATCGACCCCAAGGTGCAGGTGCCGCTCACGCTTCGCGAAGTCTGCGGGCTCTCGACTGAAGAAATTGCCAGTGGCTTTCTGACGGCCCCGGCGGCGATGGCCCAGCGCATCGTTCGGGTCAAGGCGAAGATTCGTGATGCGGGAATTCCCTTCTCCGTTCCCGCGCCCGACGCCCTTCCCGAGCGGCTCGACGCGGTGCTATCGGTTATCTATCTCGTCTTCAACGAAGGGTACGCCGCTTCCTCCGGCGGTGTGCTCACCCGCGCGGATCTCTCCGGCGAGGCGATCCGACTGGGGCGACTCGTGGTGGAACTGCTTCCCGATCAGGAGGCCCTTGGTCTCTTGGCGCTGATGCTGTTGCAGGAGTCCAGGCGGCTCACGCGAGTCGATGCCAATGGAGACATCGTGCTGCTCGAAGACCAGGATCGCTCCCGCTGGAACCGTGACCTGATCGACGAGGGGCTTCGCTTGATCTTTCGGGTGATGGGCATGCGACGGTTCGGCGTCTATTCGCTCCAGGCCGCCATCGCCGCTGAACACGCTCGAGCACCCACGGCCAGCGCCACCGACTGGCGGCAGATCACGGCCCTCTACGACGCGCTGCTCGAAGCAAGCCCTTCGCCGGTTGTCGAACTCAATCGTGCCGTGGCCGTGGCGATGCGAGACGATCCCGCCGCTGGACTCGAGATTGTGGACGCGATTCTCGCCCGCGGCGAGTTGGCCCGATATCACCTGGCCCACGCGGCGCGGGCCGACCTGCTCCGGCGTCTTGGTCGCGCTTCCGTCGCGCGCGATGCCTACCGAACGGCCCTGTCTCATACCGATCAAGAGCCGGAACGGAGATTTCTCCTCCGCCGCCTTGCGGAGCTGGAAAATAGCCCAAAAAGCGAGACGATCTGATTCTTTTGAACCGCGTGTCGATCGAGCCCGATCCCGTTCGACTACTTCACGGCACCAAGAATCAGATTAGCCCGACGCATGGCCTTCGGAGGCAGGAGCAACACGATGAAGTTTGTTTGCCTGGGATATCTGGACGAGTCCCAATGGGAACGCCTCTCGGAAGCAGATGGGCAGAGAATGATGGAAGCATGTTTCGACTACGACGATGAGTTGCGTCGCGGCGGGCATTTTCTCGGCGGCGAGGCGCTCTCGGCGTCCAAGAGTGCAGTGACGCTGCGATCGAGGAACGGCCAGGTTGAAGTCTCCGACGGTCCCTTCACCGAGACGAAGGAGGTTCTGGGGGGGATTCTGCTGCTCGAAGCCCGCGATCTCGACCACGCGATTGATCTGATGTCCAAACACCCTGGCGCTCACGTTGGCCCCTGGGAGATTCGCGCGGCAGACGAACAGATAAACGCCCTGATCGCTGAGCGTGACGCGGCGGCACGGGTTCGCCCGTCGGAGGCGCCTAGGGCGGGCCATTCCATCAGAACGCTTCGCGACGCCCTCAACTTCAGCTACGAATGGATCAAGCCGCTGGCCGACGACCTGGCAGACGCTGCTATGACCTCGCCGACGCCCGTAGCGGGAAACCATCCGCTTTGGATCATGGGGCACCTGGCGCTGTCCAGCGCAGATCTCCTCGCGATGGTCACTGACGTCCCAAATCCCCATGGGTGCTGGAAAGCACTTTTCGAGGGAGGAAGCCAACCGTTGCCGGATCTAGCAACCTACCCCGCGTATGCAGAGGTTATGAAGGCCTATGAGGCCACGCACCAAAACGTGCTCACAGTGCTTGACGAGCTGACGGAGTTGCAACTGAATGCTCGGCCCCCCGCGGTCTGGGACGTTCTCCAGGAAGACCCCCAGTTTCAAACCATCGGACAGGTGTTGCTGTTCATCGCTCTCCACGAGATGTCGCATCGCGGGCAACTGGCCGATGCCAGGCGGGCCCTTGGGCGAAAGCCCTTTGCGTAGCATCCTCCACCACACACCGTTTCTATCCCTCAGCAAGGAGATTCCACATGCACCATGCCACGGTTCACGCCTACCTCTTCTTCAATGGCCGCTGTGAGGAGGCGCTTGAGTTCTACCAATCGGCTGCGGGTGCCACCGTGGGGATGCTCATGCGGTTCAGCGAGAGCCCAGACCCCACGCCGGAGGGCATGATGCCGCCAGGCTGGGAAAACAAGGTCATGCACTGCGACTTCACCATCGGGCAGACGATGGTCCTGGCCTCGGATGGCTGCGACGCCACATCGAAATTTGATGGCTTCCGTCTCGCGCTGACGGTGCCCACCGAGGCGGATGCCGATCGTGTCTTCGGCGCGCTTGCACACGAGGGCACCGTAGACATGCCGTTGGGCACAACCTTCTGGTCACCTCGCTTCGGCATGCTCACCGACAAGTTCGGCGTCGGCTGGATGGTCATGGTTCCTGGCGAGGATTCATAAGTCCGAGTGATCCCTTCACCCTCTCCACACCCAGAAAGCAAACGATGACGACTCATGCACATGACGATGAAGCGGCGATTCGGCGGCTCATCGCACGATGGACCTCCGCCGTCGAGGCCAAAGACTTGGATGGCATCGTCGCCGACTATGCCGACGATGCGATCTTGTTCGATGCGATTCCCCCATACAAAGTCGTCGGCAAGGAGGCGATTCGTCAGGCATGGGCCAACTGTCTGCCGTACTTTCCTGAGAGGTTTACGTCTGAACATCGTGACGTCGTGATTCACGTCAGTGGCAATACCGCGATCATGCACGGCATCCAACACTTTATTCCGACCCCCGCTGACCATCCCGCCGGGCAGACGTGGATGCGAGTGACGGTCGGCTACCAGCGGATCGACGGTCAGTGGAAGTCGGTCCATGACCACATCTCGATCCCGTTTAATCCCATGAACAACCAGGCGTGGCTCATCCGTGACCCCGATACGATGGACGTGCCGGATTACGGTGCCGCGGGCGGCTGCGGGAGCGGGTGAGGTGAGACACGGTGCCCGGCATCCAGCGCCAACCTGAATTCCCCTCACGGTGAACCGATACCCTGGAGAGCCACGTCATGAAGTACATGCTGCTGATCTACAGTGCCGAGAACGCCTGGACTGCGGAGGAACGGGACCAGTGCATGCGGAAGTCGATGGCGGTGTGCGATGAGCTCGAGGCACAAGGAAAATGGATCGCCTCGTCGCCCTTGCATTCGGTGGCCACTTCGACGTGCGTGCGGGTTCGCCAGGGCCACACCCAAGTAACAGATGGTCCCTTCGCCGAAACGACAGAGCAGCTTGGCGGCTACTATGTGATCGATGTCAAAGACCTCGACGAGGCCATCGCGATTGCCGGACGGCTTCCGCCGGCCATGAAGGGCACCGTCGAGATTCGACCGATCTATCCGCTGCCAGCGAGATAGTCGGTTGAGCACGACACTCGCCGGCACGTGCCGCATCTGAGGTGATTCTCAGACACGGCACCTGCTAATCTAGAGATCCCTTGTCTGCTCGCGTGTCGCGGAGCCCATGATGACCGTCCGATCGCAGACTTCACGCGTGCAGCTCCCAGGCCTCTTGAATGCGACGGGGATATTCAGCCTCTTCCTTATGGTCACAGCCATGCCTGCCTCTGCCGAAACCATCTCCAACCCACCCCACATTGAACGCCTCGATCCTCGTCTTGACGCGGTGGTTCGCGCAGGCGCACCCATCGAGCTTCTCGGCGAGGGATTCCTTTGGAGCGAGGGCCCGGTGTGGGTGAAGGAAGGGTCGTTCTTGCTCTTTTCCGACATCCCCAACAATGCCGTCATGAAGTATCAGGACGGCGCCGGGGTATCGATGTTCCTGAAACCCTCGGGGTACACCGGCACGAGCCGGCGGGGCGGGAAAGGCGAGGGCTGGGTCGATGAGCTCGGCTCCAACGGGCTGATCCTTGACGACCACGGACGGCTCATTCTCTGCCAGCATGGCAACCGCAGCATTGCCCGGCTCGATGCATCGCTCACAGCATCGATGCCCCTCGAAGCCCGGTTTGCGGTTCTCGCCGATCGTTGGAAGGGGAAACAATTCAACAGCCCAAACGACATCGTGCGGCACTCTTCCGGAGCCCTCTACTTCACCGATCCCTCGTATGGTCTCGACAAGGGGGGTGATCCAACCACCCGTGAGATCGACTTCAATGGCGTCTATCGGGTGGCAAACGACGGCACCGTGACACTCGCAACAAAGGCGATGACCAAGCCCAACGGGCTCGCTTTTTCACCAGACGAGCGCATCCTCTATATCGGCCAGAGTGACCGCGCGGCGCCGCTCTGGCGGGCGTTCCCGGTTCACGACGATGGCTCCCTCGGCGAGCCGACGGTCTTTTTCGACGCCACGGAGCTGGCAGCATCCGGCCGGCGCGGCTCGCCCGACGGGATGAAAGTGGATCGCCACGGCTATGTCTTCGCGACCGGGCCAGGCGGTGTGCTTGTCATCACACCCGAGGGCGATCATCTTGGAACCATCATGACCGGTGATGTCGTCTCCAACTGTGCCTTTGGCGACGATGGCCGCACGCTCTACATGACGTCAAACTCGAAGCTCTTCCGCGTGCGGCTCGAGACAACGGGCATCGGATCCTTTGAATGACGGGCGAGACAGGGCGCGATTGCAGCAGACCATCCACTGCGATCAGTTGGCAGGTGGCACTCTTCCAAGTCACCGCTCCATGGCGCCTTTGCCGGCCAGGATCCGATCTCGGAACGAGATGATACGAGCGATTCTGGTCTCGGGCTTCTTTGCCGAATTGAGGTTGATGGCATAGCTCTTCTGACGCCCTGGCGTAAGACTGTGAAACGCCTTCGCCAACTCCGGGTCGGAGTCCAAAGCCTCTGTCAACTCATCCGGCAACTCGAGGGCGGTTGCATCCTTTGGCGGCTTGAGGCCGGCATCGGCGTAGCTCATCGCCTCCATGAGGTAGGACCGGACGGTGCTTTCCATCGACTCTACGTGCGAATTGTCTGTAAAACGAATCATGTCGGCGTGCTTGGTATTCGGCCCTTGTCGCTCGAGCACCCCTTCGGGATCCTTCATGAGCGCGGCGTTGAAGAAACTCAATCGGAAGTCATGGCGCAGCGCACCGATAATGGCGATGTTGCGATTCTTGTGCATGTAGCAGGGGTGCCCCCACTTGACCGTTTCCGCAAGCGGGAGGCCGACACAGAGTCGCCTCAGCGCCCGCAGTCCAATGGCCCATTTCCGCGTCGAGCAGTCATCCGTGGCGAACCGTTCACAGCGGCCGCACCCGAGCACAAAGTAGTCTTCGATATCCGTAATCACTTCCGAAGCTCCAACTCACCACATCGCCCGCCAGAGTTTGATGTGCCGCATGGGCGCCCATTCCCATCGTGGTGGACGTCTATCCTTTGCGCATGACCTTTTCCATCGTGCTGCCCATTCACTGCTCCTCATCACAATCGTTCGAGGATGAGCGATGGTCGGGCGACCGGTTCCTCCGAGATGGAGACGGCGCTGGTGAACATGGCATGGGCAGCCGGTAGTGACGCGGCGTGTGACGGATTGAAGTGGAGCTCGGCGAGGGCATCGCCAACTCGGACGCTGTCGCCGACGGTCTTGTGAAGCACGATGCCCGCGGCTGGATCAATGCTCGCCTCCGCTGTGGCGCGGCCGGCGCCGAGGAGCATCGATGCCTGTCCCACCGACCACGCAGCCAGCCGCGAGAGACAGCCCGCCTGTTCGGCGCGGATGACCTCGACGCGTGCGGCACGGGGCAGAACGCTTTCAGGGTCGTCGCACACCCGTCCATCACCGCCCTGCGCGACGACCACTCGGCGAAACCGCTCGAGCGCGGTGCCGTCGGCAATCGCACCACGACAGCGGTCGAGGGCTTCGGCATGCGTCGTCGCAACAGCGCCCAAAAGGAGCATCTCGGCGGCCAGTTCGAGCGACACTTCCATGAGATCGTGGGGGCCGTCCCCCTTGAGGCACTCAATGGACTCCCGGATCTCGAGCGCGTTGCCCACCGTACGGCCGAGTGGCACGTCCATGTTCGTGAGGAGTGCCTGCACCGGCTTGCCGAGGGCGCGGCCGATCGTCGTCATGCTCGCGGCGAGTGCCCGGGCATCCTCGATTCGGCTCATGAACGCGCCGTCGCCACACTTCACGTCGAGCACAAGGGCATCGATTCCCTCAGCGAGTTTCTTGGAGAGGATCGACGCCGTGATGAGCGGAATGCTCTCGACGGTCGCGGTCGCATCGCGAAGGGCATAGAGCACGCGGTCGGCGGGGGCGATCTCCGCGGTCTGGCCGATGAGCACAAGCCCACACTCGCGGGCCACTCGGGCGTAGGCATCGATATCGAGGTCAATCCGAAACCCCGGAATGCTCTCGAGCTTGTCGAGCGTGCCGCCGGTGTGACCGAGGCCGCGGCCAGACACCATCGGCACGGTCACGCCACAGGCCGCTGCCACGGGAGCAAGAATGAGGCTCGTCTTGTCGCCGACGCCGCCGGTGGAATGCTTGTCGACTTTTGGGCCGGGGATATCGGAGAGATCGAGCACTGTGCCCGAGTGAAGCATCGCATCAACGAGCGCCGCCGTCTCGGCCGCGGTCATCCCGCGCCAATAGATCGCCATCGTGAGGGCCGACCACTGGTAGGTGGGCACGGTGCCATCGGTAAGCCCTGCCACGAGAAACCTGATCTCGTCGCTCGAAAACTCGCCGCCGTCGCGTTTCTTGCGAATGAGATCAACAGCACGCATCAGTGATTCACTCCGCGGCCGCTGTGCCGAACTGTCGATCGCCCGCGTCGCCCAAGCCCGGGACGATATAGCCTGATTGGTTGAGGCCTTCGTCGAGCGTCGCGACATGAATCGTCACGTCGGGGACTCCGTGCGAGAGGTGCTCGATGCCCTGAGGCGACGCGATGAGCGCCAAAAACACGATCCGCGGAATGCCGGCAGCCCTCAATATTTCACACGTGCGAACGGCTGAGCCACCGGTAGCGAGCATCGGATCGACGACGATCGCGACGGTGGCCGCCAGTTTCCGGGGGAGCTTGTTGTAGTACTCCTTGGGTTCGAGTGTGGCCTCGTCGCGGTAGAGCCCCACGTGCCAGACTTCGGCATCGGGGATAAGCTCGAGAAGGCCATCGGCCATGCCAAGCCCCGCGCGAAGGATCGGCACGATCGCGATCCGGTCGGCGAGCCGTTGCCCAGCCGCCTCGCCAAGCGGCGTCGGCACTCGAACGCCTTTGGTTGGAAGGCTGGCCGTGGCTTCCACACCGACCAGCCTGGTCAGTTGCCTGACCACCCGTCTGAACTCAGGCGACCGTGTCGCCGGGTCGCGAAGCATGCAGATATGGTGCGCGACCAGCGGATGGGTCGAGATGGAGACGGTTGCCATGCAGGATTGACCTCGGAGAGTTGTGCTCACCGCGAGGCAGCATACCCATTCACGTCGCAGGCCGCGTCTTGGCCACGCTATGCTCATGAAATTCCCTCCATGAGCTGAACCATGCCAGACAACTCGCAGTCCCCCGCCCCGCTTCTCGAACGTGCCCGCGCCGCCGCGGAGCGCGCCTACTCCCCCTACTCCGGTTGGCGGGTCGGGGCGGCCGTCGAGTTTGCCGAGGCGGCCGGTCCTCATGCCGGGGCGAACATTGAGAACGCCTCCTTCGGCCTCACTATCTGTGCCGAGCGGGTGGCCATTTTTGCAGGCGTGCTCGCCGGTGGCCAAAGGCTTCTTCGCGTCGCCCTCACCTGCCGCGACCGCGAAGGCGGGCTCGTCGCCAAGATTGCCCCCTGTGGCGCGTGCCTTCAGGTGATCGCCGAGTTTGGTTCGGCTGACACGGCGATCGAGATCGACGGCCGCGGTATCTTTCGGTTGGCCGACTTTCTTCCGCTGCCCTTTGGCGCCGACGACCTCAAGGAGTAAGTCGCTCAGACCATTCTTCGCTCACCACTTCGCTCCCGTGCTGCCGGTCTCCTCCGTCCAGAGGTGGAGAAACTTTTTCCATTCGTCCGCCTGAGTTTCCTCATCGCCATGCACACTGGCGATCCCGGCCCGGTGGAAGGCCGAGCCCGCCAGGGGCAGCCGACGGTTCGCGGGCATTCGAAGCGCTAACAGTGGATCTTCCTCGGGCGGAGTCAGGGATTGAAGCTTGTCTACGAGATCGGCAAAGCGCGTCTCGAGAAACTGCGGCTTGCCAGTGCCCGCAGGCTGATGCAGCGAACGCGGCGTGCCAAACTCGATCACCGGCATGTCATCGGTGTTCAGTGGGTAGCGTTCGAAGAGATTGGCCGCCCGCGTGACATTACCGCAATAGAAGAGCAACACGGTCTCTTCGTTGACCGGGAGCATAAGCTCGTGGATGTTGTGATGCGTGGCTCCTTCCACCGCCTCTCGCTTCGCGTCTTCGTCATTGAGCGGGCAAGCAGGCAGCGGCGTGGCATCCGCATGCCCCACGAGTGCAGCGATCTCCGCACCGGGCTGAAAGTTCCCTCGCCACAGGCTTACCTGCGGGAAGGCCTCCAGCATCGTTTTTGCGATCACGCCAAACTCCCACTCGGTCATCTGATAGAGCGGAAGCCATTGCACGAACACGCCACCGGGCTCGAGCCGCTCTCGCATGACCTGAAAATGCTCGCGGCTGTAGAGGTTGCCGGTGCCCCGCCTGTAGGGCAGGAACAGATCCGCATTGATCATCGAGTAGCGGTCGCGACTCGCCAAAAGCTGGGTGCGACCGTCGCCAATGATCACGCGTGCTCGGGGGTCGCGGTAGAGGCCGCCCGTGGGATCGAATTCGCCCGGCCGGCCAGTGAAGTATTTTCTCGAGGCGGCCACCACGTTGGCGGATACTTCGCAGGCGACGACTTTCGTGATGTGCTGGAACGCATCACGGCTGAGCGCTTCGCCGGCCGTGATCCCGGTACCCATTCCGAGGAAAAACACACTCTCGGTCGCGGGATACGCGAGCAGGGGGATGCGGGCCTGGTAGATCTGCGAGCCGAACGCGGCCGTGGAGCCGAGGCTGTAGTGTGAGTTGATGGTGATACCCAGGTCGCCCAGGGAATCCTTCACCACCGTGACGGTGCAGTCGCTGCCTTCCCAGGTCTCGAGCACGGTTTCCTTGCCCCCCATGCGGTCGAGGCTCACTGGCGCCGGCATGTGGCGTGGGCTCAGGCCTGTGAAAATCAGCACCAGCATTGCCGCCGCGGCCACTCGGGCGGCGACAGCGGTCATGCCCCTAGCCGGCATGAAGAACGCCAGCAGCAGATACCCGGTGGCGATGATCTGAGTCGAGCCCCACACGCCCAACCATTCCAAAAGCAGAAATCCGGCGACGAGCGCCCCGAGGATCGCCCCGAGGGTGTTGACCGCTGCGAGCCGACCGATGCTCGAACCGGCATCCGTGAGGAAGGCTTCCTCCGTTTTCATCAGAAACGGAAACATCGTGCCCAGCACCAAACAGGCCGGGCCAATCGCGGCAGCGGCCGTGGCAAAGAGCCGTAGTACGTACGTCGCAAAGGAAAAATCAGTCTCGAGCATCCGCATGCCGTGCGTCAGGCTCATGAAGAGCAGCGGCGTGAAGCCCAGGCTGATGCCGCCCGCCACGACGATCCAAAGGAGCACCCGTGACGGTGCGGCGTTCCCGCGAGCAAGCCATGATGCGAGCCACGAGCCGAGCGACAGACACGTCAAGACCACGATCAATACCGTGGCGAAACTGTAAACGGAGTTCTCGTGAACCTGCGCGAGCATTCGCGTCCACACCACTTCCAGCGCCAGCAGACTGAACCCCGACACAAAGGCCAGGCCGATGAGAAGCGGATGCGGGATTGTTGAGGGTGCCGCGGCTATGGATGTCGCCTTTTCCCTTGCCCTTGCTCTTTGCTTTTTCGTGGTGCGATCCGGGTTCTCCGGAGGCGCCGCGGCCTTCGCCACGGACCACTCGCATCGCGAGAGCCACACCGCGAGCAAGGCGGCTGTCAGAGAGACCGCCATCGCCGTGAGGCACGTCATGCGGACGCCCCCGAGCCAGATCAGAACGAATGCGGTGGCGAGGGCACCTGCCGCAGCGCCAATGGTGTTGACCGCATAGAGCCGCGCCGCGGTCCTGCCGAATAGGTCTCTGTTGGAAATGACCGCCTGCCCGACCACGGGCAGCGTGCCACCCATGCAAAAAGCGGCAGGAAAAACCATGAGCATCGTCCACGCGACCTCGAGCACACCGAGTGCAAGGCCGCTGCCGTCATCGCCAAGGACCGAATACAGACGGGGTACGACGAATGGGCCTACGAGAATGGCGACGCCAGCCGCGGCGATGCCCGCTTCCAGCCACGCATACATGCGAAGGGGCGAGGCAAGCTTCCAAGCCCGCCGCCCCCAGAACCAACTCCCTCCGGCCATGCCGGCGAAAAACACCGCAAGCGTCAGGGCAGCGGCATACGTGGTGTTGCCAAAGAGCAATGCGATCTGCCGCATCCACAGGATCTGGTAGACGAGGCAGGCGAAGCCCGACAGCCCCACCATCCACCAGAGGATCGCCAGCGGAGGGCGGGAGATTCTCGGTCCCATACTCGATCGACTCTGGGCGGCATGGCGAGCGATCAGTTCTGTCTCACGTAGACGTGATATCCGCAGTGCCAGTCTTTCGGGATCTCCTTCACCTCGTCGCTGTCGGGTGGGGCATTGAAGCCGCCCCGTTCGACGAGAAGGAAATCACGGCCGCCGATCGTTCGCACTTCCATCTTCAGGGCCTGGTCGGCATTGAGGCCGATCAGCATGTCGCCCGACCAGAAATAGCCTCCAAAGAATTTCGATCCCTTGATCTTTCCACCGTCGAGAAACTGGATCACATCCTTGGGCTTCTCCACCTTGGCGCCTGGCTGTCCGGCCTTGGACTTCAGAAACGCGCTTATGCGGGGCTCGATCTCCGAGGGGTTGTTTGGGGCCGGGTACACCGCCCAGGCCCAGGTGCCGATCACTTTCGGGTTTGGCGTGAATTTCCCGCTGTAGGAATACATGTCGGAAGTTTTGCCCGTCTTGTAGGAGGCGAGCGTCGTGCGTGGCAGTTCCCTCACAAATGCCTCGCCGCCCGGCACGAGCTGCACGATCGTGGCCAGCCGTGAGCGGATCGTTTGGGCACCACCACCCAGGACGGCCTTTGTGTATGGATCCCGGATCACATCGGGCATGGACGTGAAGGCTTCCTTGAGCATGGGAGCTGCGGAAGCCTTGACCTCCGGGCTGGCCGTCTTCATCGCATCAGCGATCGCTCTCGCCGTGCGAGAAGATGCCGAGTCGACGCGGAACGACGTGGCCTTCTTCACGAGCAACGGGAGAAGGGTCTTCGCGTGCTCGGGCTGGGTACAGATTCTGGCCAGGGTGCAGACCGCGGCGGTCTGGATCCATGTGCTGTCGTATTCCAAAAGCTCAAGGAGCCGTGTGCGGTTTTGGGCGATGAGCTGCGGGTTCGTACGCCCCAGGGCCTCGATGGCGTGGAGCGTGCCCCACCAGGATTCGTTTGGATCATTGAGTATTTTTACGACCAGCGCATCCATCTCCGGCGTGACTTTCTCTCGCGGGAGCGGGCTGCCCTTGAACATGCCCGTTAGTGCCAGCAAGCCCGCCTGCCGCAGCCGCGGATCGTTCGACTTCAAGAGCTGCACGACGATGTCGACCTTGCCACGCTTGACCACCTGGTCCATCGCGGAGCTCCGCAAGTCGTATTCGGGATGGTGGATGTATCGAAGCAGCGTTTGATCCGTTGTGCTCGGTGAGCCAATCGCCGTGAAGACCCCGATCGAGGCATCGGTCTCGACCTTTTCATTTTTCAATTCTTCGAGCGTGAGTGGACCGCCTGGGATGGGTTCGATCGAATGGAAGGCGTCGTCAGCCGCATTGCCCCAGGGGCGGGGCAGGGAGGCCGTAGTGGCCCACTTGCTACGGGGAGCCCCAAAGAGCTGGAGGTGCTTCCGGGGATAGGTGTAGGTGAGCGCGAAGTACGTGCCCCATGCCATATTGTCTTCGGTGGCCGAGCGGTCGTAGCGGTCGTCCATACCGGCGATGCCGATGCTGCCATCGAACCGGCGGGAGAGGTCCATCACCCAACGACGGGTGTCGAGGTACGAGCGATAGGGCACCGGCCGCTTCTCCCGCATCTGGCTGATCGCGGCGTGGTGCCAGATCTCGCCCATGCCGCCACCCGTATGAGCGGCGTGAAACCAGTTGGTGGCATAAAAGCTTTTCATCGCGGAATTGTCCCGCGCCTTGGCATACACGGAGCTCTCGCCAGCGGGATCGACCAAGGCCGCCACGGCAAGCGTGATCGCGAGGCCGCTGGTCTTGCCGTTGTCGCGAAAGCCACCCTCCGGCAGGCCGTTGCCATACGCCACATTGCCGTGGCCGGCAAACCGATAGAACTGCTTGAAGGTCTGGTTGAACATGGACTCATCGACATCTACGCCACAGAGCTTGGCCATCACCAGGAAGGTCATGCAGTGCATGCCCGAGGCATGGACCTGGCCTGAGCCTGTGGAGTAGGTGAAGGCTGCCGGAGCGCCGCGACCACTCCAGCCACCGCTATACATGTGCGTCTTCAGTTCTTCGGTCATCTTTTTAATGACCGGTAGCACGCTCTGGTCGCCGGTGCGGAGGTAGTACTCGCAGAGCCCCAGCCCCTTGTAGCCCTTCTCCCAGTTGAGCCCGCCGATCGTCTTGATGCCCTTCATCCAGCGGCGGACCACGGCTAGGTCTTTCTCTTCGCCCGTGGAAAGCAGGAAGAGCACCGAGCCCCATTTCGGCTCTGCGTCCTTCGCCAAAAGATCGGCGAGCTGACGCACGATCATGTCCGACTTCGGGCAGTTCACCGGCCAGGTTTTTGAATAGCTGCCCATCACCGGGATCGTGACTGTCACATCGCCAATGTCCTTGATTGTCAAGACGACCTTGCCGTCCTTCGCCTCGGCCTCGGTGAGGATGTCGCCGAGGATGATCCGAGGGTCTTCGTCTGCGAGCACCGTGCCGTTGATCCGCTCGATGATCTGACCCTTCACGAGCTTGCCGGTGGCCTCCGCGGGCGACCCTGCTTCCACGTTGGCAATCTGCATCGTCATGCCCGGGCGAATCAGGTTGATGCCGATGCCCACCGGTCCAAAATTCCGCACAAGCCACGGCTTCTTGTCGGTGACATTCGGGAACGGATTGAAGATCGGCTGCTTGCCGGGCGCGTAGTAGGAGGCCTTCGCGGGCGGCTGGCCATTGCTCTTTGGTCCCTTCTGCGACCAGGCGCTTGTGGCACACACGAGGGTGATCGCGGCGACTCCGACCCCGGCAAGCCTGGAGAGGTGAGGGGTGACCATGTTCATGGCTTTCATCGTGGTATGGATTTTGGGCGAAGCCGACCTCAAGACAGTCGCCAGAATACCAGATGACCCCGCGAGGGTCAGGCGCCGCGGCTGCGTTGTCGTTCGTACTTGAGGCCCGGCACAAAGAAGCAGGCAGCGCTGACGATCCCGAAAATCACGTGCTGCCATGCCGGGGCAACGCACATCACAAGCGCCGTCGCAAAAAGCACCGCCGATTGCACATAGAAGGCGCCCGAGAGAATGCCTGCCTTGGCAAAGAACACGAGGCCGGCGATGAGCGCGAGGACCGGCGAGAGCGTGAGGACCTCCATGTCGAGGAGGCCCTCGACCCAGAACAGCAAGACGCTTGCAATCACGCTGCCGCCCCAGATGTGCGCGATCTGACGTTCCACGGCGGTCACCGGCCCGGCACGATGCCGCAGTGCCCAGAAAATCGGTGCCCAGACGGCAAGCCCACCCCCCCAGAGCACCACATAGGGCCAGCGGCTCATGACTGCCTGGTGAGCCAAGACGTCAGTCACGATGCAGAGTGTGAGGAGCACCACTGAGTGCCACATCCAAAGGAGGCCCCAGTTTTCGAGCACCGTGGCATGGTGGGTCTCACGAAAGAGCCGGCTGATTATTTCGGAGAACCCACCGCGGCGTGCTGCAATAGCCTCGCCCGCCAGATACGCTCGCAGGTCTGCGGCGAGGGCCGCGGCGGATGCATACCGGAGATCCTGTGGCTTCTGAAGGCTCTTGAGCGCGATCATCTCGAGGTCGCGGTCGACTCGTGGCTCGAGCGACCGCGGCAAGAGCGGATCGCTTTCGAGCACCGCCAGGAGCGTGTCCATCGGATTGGACGCCTGAAACGGCGGCCGCCCGGTGAGCGTCTGATAGAGGATCGCCCCCAGGCTCCACACATCACTTGTCGGCCCGACGTCACCGCGACTCCCAGCCGCCTGTTCAGGCGACATGTAGCAGGGCGTGCCGAGGATCGCCCCGGTGTGCGTGACATCGCGATCTTCTTCGATTCGCTTGGCGAGTCCGAAGTCGGAAACGAGCGGCGCTCCGGTGCAGTCGATCAATATATTTGAAGGCTTGAGGTCGCGGTGGAGCACACCGCGGTGGTGGGCAGCTTCAACAGCCTCGGCCACGCGGCGGAGAATCGATGCCGCCTCCCGCGGAGCCATCGGGCCATCGGCGAGCCGCTTGGCAAGCGTCGTGCCCTCGATGAATCGCATGCTGTAGAAGGGATGCCCGCCGCATTCGCCGACTTCAAAAATCGAAACGATGCCTGGGTGGTCGAGCTGGGCGGCAGCCTCGGCTTCGCTCCGAAACCGGGAGAGGTCGGCGACCGTGGCCAGGTCGCGGCGAAGAAGCATCTTCACGGCCACGATCCGGTCGAGGCTTGTTTGGTGCGCTCGGTAGACGATGCCCATGCCACCGCGGCCCACTTCCTCGAGCAGGTCGTAGTCGGCAAACGACGCGGGCAGCGGCGTCACGCCCGGCACGAATCCGCCGGGTGTCGGTGGCGGCGCAAGGGGCTCGGGGCTGCCCCGGGGCACGAACACAGTTGACTCGTCAGCAACGGCATCGGCCATCGACATCGTCGCAAAGAGCTCCCGCAAGTGCGGCGCGAGCCGTGGGTATTCGGTCGCCTGGCGTTCGAGCAGGTCGATCGCGGTCGCCCCGCGGGACTCGGAAAGTTCATCGAGAAGCTGCGCGAGCAGTTCCTCGTCTTCGGTCGAAAGCGGCGGTGACTCAGCGGCTGGTGGCGTCATCAGCAAGAACGTCGCACGCAAGGATCCACGAAACAGAAACCCTGGCCTAGATCATAGGCACGCCGCGACGTCGGCACACCGCCCCCCGATCACTCGCCGATGAGCACGCGGAGGCGGCGCATGGCTCGCAGGTACCGCATGCCGGCGGCGGGCTTCGAGAGGCCGAGCACATCGGCGGCTTCGGACGTCGAGAGATGTTCGAAGTGACGCAGCAACACAATCTGCCGGTCGTCCTCGGCGAGCTCTTCAACCGCCCCGGCAAACCGGCGCTCGAGCTCGTGCCAGGTGGCGGCCGCCGCAGGCGTCAGCTCGCGGTCGGCAATCTGGCCGGCCATGTCGATCCCTGATCGATCGCCGTCGTCAGCCGTCACGAGTGGCACCTCGCGATCAACGCTCCGAGTTCGCGCCACCCGGTGACGGCGATGGGCATCGATGAGCCGGTCGCGGGCCATGTGCCGCAGCCACAGCCGAAACGGCATCGTCGGATTCTGGAGATAGTCGCCCAGCCGGCGGTTGGCCTCCACGAGCACGTCTTGCACGATGTCGCTGGCATCCACCCGCCGCTTCACCAAGGCGTCCATCCGCTGGTCGATCAGCCGGCGGATCGCCGCGCGGTGTCGCTGGAGGAGGCCGTTGACGGCGTCGCTATCGCCACGGCGCACCTGCTCAAGCAGGAAAAGTGTCTGCTCGCCCTGACCATCGGGAGTCGCGGTGACGGGAGGCTCGGCCATGAGAATCATCCTACCAACGTGTCGGGGATTCCGGTGGTGACGGTCGTGCCCGTGCGGTATCCCGTGGTCGCCCCGGAAACGACATTTTTTTGTTGCCAGAATTTTGCCCGGCGCACCATGGTGCTGCATAATCGCTCGCGGTCATGAAGGAACGACCGCTGGCGTGCCGCTGCATCGAGTGGTTTCCCGCGAACGGACTTGCCCGTGAATTTCGTCTGGCCCCGATGTCCGCGACGGTTTCTTTTCCTCCTGCGGCCCTGCGTCGCCGCGTGGTGCGTCGCGGCCCTGCTCGGCGGAGCTCGGCCTGCTGGCGCCGAGCCGTTCCTTCAGTGGACCGCGGCCAACCAGCCGCATGGCGGCCAGAGTGACGACCTCGCTGCTCGTACCTCCGCGCTTGTCCATGAGGGCCGCTGGGCAGATGTCGTCAGCATCTGTGAGACCGCCGCTCGCAAGGGCACGCTCGACCCAGCCCTGACCCGCCAGTACGACCTCGCCAAGCTCCACTGCGATGTTGCCCGCCGGCATGCCGAGCCCGCCTTCCGCCGGCAGCTTGCCACGCTCTCCGAAACCGATGCCCGCCGTGCGTACGGAGAGATTCTTGCCCGCATCGGCTCGCATCATTTCGAAAACCCAGATTTCGCTCGGCTTGTGGCCCGTGGCCGGCTCGCCATCGATGTCGCCCTCGACGACGCCTCGTTCGGTCCGCAATACGCCTCGCAGGCCACGCTCGATCGGCGGACCGCCTACCAGACGCAGGTTGATCGCATCCTTGCGTCCCGGCCGATCGGCTCCCAGGCCGACGCCGAGGCTGCGGCCGCCTGGATCGCACGCACGGGCCATTCGCTCCTCGGCATCCCGCCGGCTGTGACGCTCATGGAGATGGCAGCCGCGGCCGTTGGTGGGCTCGACGAATACTCGGCCTTCCTCACGACCGGCCAGCTCGAAGACCTCTACTCCCAGATCGAAGGCAACTTCGTGGGCCTCGGCGTCGAGCTCAAGAGTGCCCCGGACGGTTTGCTTGTGGTCCACGTCATCTCGGCGAGCCCCGCCGAGCGTGCTGGCATCCGTGCTGGTGACCGTCTCGTGGGTGTCGGCAGTCGCTCGCTCCATGGCATGAGCGTTGATGAGGCAGCCCACCTTCTTCAGGGCCCCGAGAACTCGCTGGTGACCCTCGCCGTGGCCCGTGGCCCAGGCACGGCCCGCGCGGTGACCGTCCGCCGCGAGCATGTCGATGTGCCAAGTGTCGAGGAGATTGGCATCGTCGATCAGGCTTCTGGCATCGCCCGGGTCAAGCTCTCGTCGTTTCAGAAGACGACCGCCGCCGATCTCGAGGCCGCCCTCCACAAACTCAACGCGGCCGGCATGCGGGCGCTGGTGATCGACCTGCGGGGCAATCCCGGTGGGCTCCTCTCGGCAGCCGTGGATGTGGCGGATCTCTTCCTCGAACGAGGCCTCGTGGTGGCCACGCGAGGCCGGAGCCCTGAAGAGGATTTCAACTACACGGCCGGCAAGCCCGGCACCTGGCGGGTTCCGCTGGTCATCCTCATCGACGGCGACTCCGCCAGCTCGAGCGAGATCCTTGCCGGTGCGATCCGCGATCACCGCCGTGGCACGATCGTCGGAAGCAAGAGCTACGGCAAGGGCTCGATCCAGGGCATCTTCCCGATGGAAGTGGCTGGCGTCGGTATGCGGCTGACCACGGCAAAGTTTTACTCGCCCCGCGGCCTCCCCTTCAGCGGCGTGGGCGTTGAGCCAGACGTGCCGGTGGTCACCGCCGCCAGGCCCCTCAATGGCAGCGGCGAGTTGGTCGCCCAGCTGGGCCCGTACGGCTCGGGCAAGACGAC
>JBGTGN010000157.1:0-2972 GCA_041746715.1 Pirellulales bacterium
CCTGGCTCGACGAAGGCCTCGCCCAGGTGGTCGAAACCGCGCCACTCGAAGCGGGCGAGCTCCGGCTCGATGCCCCGGATCCTGCACGACTTGTGAGGCTCCGCGATGCCATCGCTGCGGGCGGCCTGCCGCCAGTCGCCGAAATCGTTTCAGCACATCAGGAAGCGTTTGTCGGTGGCCACGGTGGCAATGAGGCGATCGCCTATCTTGCCGCCTGGGGCCTCGCCTTCGACCTCGCCGTCCTGCGGCCAGTCCTGACAGCCGACACGATCCTCGCCCTCTCTGCCGCCGGTGACGCCGACCCGATTGCTGCCTTCGAGGGTCTCATCGGCATGCCGATCGATCAGTATGACCGGCAATGGCGTCAACGGATGTTGGCCCTGCGAGTTCGCGGGCTCAGCCCGGCGCCGTAGTCGGCTCAACCGCCCGTTCAACGGCCACGCGAACAGCCCGGAGCCGTTCCTGATCGGCCACCTTGCGACCGTGGCCATCGGTCACATGAAATGCATCGACAACCTGATCGAGATACGTTCCGATCCGCGCCGACCGCACCGACAGCCCCGCCTCGTGGATCGCGCGGGCGATTCGGAAGAGCAGGGCGGGGGAGTCGTAGGCGAAGACCTCGATAATCGTCGCCTCGCGTGAGCTCTCGGTATCAAAAAGCACCCGTGGTGGGACGGTCGCCGCGGGCTGCACCTGCGGGGCAAAAGGATTCCAGCGAAGGGGGATCGCCGGCGGGTCGTGACGTCCAATGGCCGCGCGAATGGCAGTCACGATATCGGACAAGCGGTCAGCAGGCGGCTCGCCGGCGAAGTCGTCGTCACGAACGGTAAAGCGATCGAGCACCGAGCCGTCGGGGAGCGTGTGAATATCGGCGGCCAGAACACCGAGTCGTTCGGAGGCGAGCGCCCCCGCGACGCGGTGAAACACCCCTTCGGCAACCCCCGCGAGCGTGCCGACCGTGATCGAGATCGTGGTGGTCTCTGGCTGCCAGCGGGCAATCGCAAACACACCGTCGGGCTGAAGGCGACAGAGACGACCGAGCTCCTCGATCACCCGCGTGGGCGGCACTCCTCGAAACGCGGCGGCAGGGAGCCCGCGAAGCTTTTCCACGACGGGATCATCCGCTGGCCTGTCTGCAACGAGCCGCTCGACGGCTTCTCGCGAGCGGGCCATCTCGTCGCCCGGCGCCTCACCCGAGAGCACGTCCTGGGTGCGTGCGTGGAGATCACCGAGCAGGTCCGCCTTCCACTTTGTCCACACGCCCGGCCCCACCGCCGACACATCGGCCGCCGTGAGCAGGGCGAACATGCGAAGAATCTCAGGTGAGCCCACCTCACGGGCAAATTCGACGACGAGGCTGTCGTCACCGACATCACGACGAAACGCGAGATGGGCCATGAGGAGGTGCCGTCGAACGAGCAGCTCGATGATCTCAGCCTCGTCGGCGGGCAGCCCGAGCCGAATGCAGGCGTCACGCGCGAGCACGGCGCCCACCTCCGCATGATCGCCTGGCAGCCCCTTCCCGAGATCGTGGAAGAGCGCCGCGAGAAGGAGGGGCCGAGGCCGCGTGAGTGCCTGCCACTGGCGTCCCAGCCAGTCGTCATCAGCCTCATGCCGGAGGCACTGTTCGACCGTGTGAATGGAGTGCTCGTCGACGGTGAACTTGTGATAGTTGTTGAACTGCAAGAGGTCGCGGGCATGGGCGAAGCCAGGCACGAAATACTCGAGCACGCCCACTTCATGGAGGCGACGCAGGACGTCGGCGAGGCCGTCGTGCCATTGCCGTACGGCCGATGGCGGGCAGTCGAAGAGGCGAAGGAATGCCTCGCACGCCATCGGCGAGGGGGGCGCATCGGCCCAGGGTCGCTCGCTGCCAACTCTCCGCACCGTATCCCATGTGGCACCATGAACCGGAAGGCCATGAAGAAGCGCCAGCTCGCGAAGCCGAATGATCGATTCTGGGGAACGGGCAATGCGGTTTTCTTGACCACCAAGCGCGGCGACGCTCGCCGGCCCCACGCGAAAGAGGCCCTCAACGCGATGCCCCAGGAGGCCCGCCGCAAGCCGGCCGGTCGGCGACCACGATGAGGTCGTGGCCATGAGGGCCTCCGCGACCCGCTTCACACCGCGGGTATGTCCGATGTAGTCCTGCATGAACCGCTCAACGGCGAGCAGGCCGTCACGCTCCTCGTAGCCGAGGGTGGTAGCAATACGAAGCTGGTGATCGCGGGTGAGATCATCGGTCGTGCGGCCGGTAGCAAGGTGCAGGTCGAGCCGAACGTGGGTCAGCAGCTCGGACGCGGAGCGGAGCACCGTAGCATCACCACGACTGATGCCACCGGCCGCCGCGAGCTCATCGACTGACTCGGCGGCATGCAAGACGAGACCGAGCCAGCGGATGAGTTGGATATCGCGAAGGCCACCAGGGGAGCGTTTCACGTTTGGCTCGAGGAGCGCCACCGTTTGGCCAAAACGTGATGCCTCCTCCTGCCGTGCCTCAATGAGCAACTCGGCATAGCGGCGGGGTGACCGGCGGATCAATCGACGCAGCCGCCCCGCGAGCCGTTCAGTGAGCGTCGTCGGGCCAGCGACGGTGCGGCAATCGAAGAGTGTACTGAGGATCGTAGCGTCGCCGGTGGCGAGGCGGCATGCTTCGGACACAGTTCGCACGCTTTGGCCCACCAGGAGGCCAGCGTCAAAGAGATCCTGAACGAACCGGGCAGCCACCCGTGCCACGGCCCTCGGATCGGCGGCGTCGTGGAGCAGCATGAGGTCGATATCGGAGTACGCGAGCATTTCTCGCCGGCCGTAGCCTCCGTGGGCCACCACCGCAACGCGATTCGCCGCGGCCGTCTCAGCCGGCGACAGATCGGCAAGCGTGGCCTCCCACACGCCACGAACCACATCGTCGAAGAGGTCTGTTGCGAGCGCCGCCGTCGCGAGCGCATCGACCCCCGCCGTGTGCTGGT
>JBGTGN010000158.1:0-8782 GCA_041746715.1 Pirellulales bacterium
GCTACGGTGTGGTCAGCCGCAGAAACCGGGGCGCACAAAACGGCGTCATCAGCTCGGGGTTGCCCGTGCCATGGAGCCGGCGTTGTTTGCGAGCGAAGCCAGGATGGCGAAGCGAAGCATGCTATCTGTACGATTGCAGGGCCATCCATGGCCCCTGCTGTCTTCGCGGCCCTCCGGCCGCCGGTCGCACCTCCGGGCTCCCGTGCTCGTACACGCTACGGTGTGGTCAGCCGCAGAAACCGGGGCGCACAAAACGGCGTCATCAGCTCGGGGTTGCCCGTGCCATGGAGCCGGCGTTGTTTGCGAGCGAAGCCAGGATGGCGAAGCGAAGCAAACATCGAGCGACCGAAGGGCAGGATGCCCGAAGGAAGCGTCCGGCGAAATGGCACGGGCAACCCCGAGCCACGCATGGGTATGCTTCCCATGCTCGCCGTATCCCGTCACACTTCCCTACGACAATGCCATCGCGTCCCCCCTGCGGTCCAATCATGAAAGCCATTCAACCCAAGCTCGCCGTCTTCCTAACACTGGCCACCGCCACGCTTGGCGTGTGGAGTCACGCCATCGCCGCACCGCGGGGCGGAAAACAGCCGATCCCTGATTTCACGCAGGGCGGGAAAACCGATGGAAGCCACGACTGGACGCTCGGCCCCACCGGCGCACGCGGTTGGATGTATGCCTGGAAGCACACCGACGAGGCCCGTCAGATTCTCATCACCGAAGTCGCCAAGGGCTCGCCTGCCGAGGGTGTCCTTCAAGCCGGCGACGTGATCCTCGGCGTCGATGGAAAGCCTTTCGACAGTGACGCTCGCATCCAGTTCGCTCGCGGCATCACGACGGCCGAAGAGGAGTCGTCACAAGGTAATCTCGAGCTTCTCCGCTGGCGCGGCGGCAAAGCAGAGACCGTGACGATCGAGCTCCCGGTTATGGGGACCTATAGCAACACCGCCCCCTACGACTGCGAGAAATCCAAGAAAATTCTCGGCCAGGGGTGCAAAGCGATCGCTGATCGGGGCCTCAAGCAGGTTTCCATTCCCAATAGCATCAATGCCCTGGCCCTGCTCGCCAGCGGGCGTGAGGAATACCGGCCGATGCTCGCCGCCTACGCCAAGCTCGTGTCACAGCTCCGCATGGAATCCATGGCCACCTGGCACTACGGCTACGCGATCATGTTCCTCGCCGAATATGTCATCGCCACTGGTGATGAGTCGGTGATGCCCGGTCTCACTCGTCTCGCCCTCGAAGCGGCCCACGGCCAGAGCAAGGTCGGCACCTGGGGCCATCGGTTCGCACGACCCGACGGCAACCTCCACGGTTACGGCGCCATGAACTCGCCCGGCCTCCCGCTGGCTGTTGGCATGGTGCTGGCTCGCGAGGCGGGCGTGAAGGATCCTGATCTTGACGAGGCGATCGATCGGGCGGCGACGTTCCTGCGGTGGTATGTGAACAAGGGCGCCCCACCCTACGGCGACCACGCGCCCTGGCCGGGGCATGAAGACAATGGCAAGTCGTCCAACGCGGCGGTGCTGTTTGATCTTCTTGGCGACACCGAGGCGGCCACCTTCTTCGCCAAGATGAGCCTTGCCGGGTATGACGAACGGGAGCGTGGCCATACCGGCAACTTCTTCAACATCCTTTGGGCGATGCCTGGCGTATCTCGGGCCGGCCCCAGCGCCAGCGGAGCCTACTGGCAAGAACAAGGCTGGTATTACGATCTCGCCCGCGGGTGGGACGGCACGTTTCGCTATCAGGGATCACCAGTCGGCGAGGAAGAGCACGGGAAATACACGAACTGGGACAACACCGGCACCTACCTGCTTGCCTACGCGCTGCCGCTCAAAAAAATCCGCCTCACCGGCAAGGGGCCAGGCTCGGTACAAGCCCTCTCGAAAGAAGAAGCTGCCGCTGTCATCACCCATGGCCGCGGGTTTCACGCCACCAAAAGCAAGGCTCCTCACCTTTACGCAAACCGTAGCAACGAGGAACTGCTCGACGGCCTGTCGAGCTGGTCACCCATCGTTCGCAAACGATCAGGGCAGGAGCTCGGCAAGCGGGATGGCAACGTTCTGCCGGCGGTGCTCGAGCGGCTCACCTCCCCCGATCGCGACACCCGCTACGGCGCCGCTGAGGCACTCGGCTACCTTGGGCCAAAGGCAGACTCGGCAGCGCCGAAGCTCCGAGCGCTTCTGAAAGATTCCGACCCGTGGCTCCGGGCGCTTGCCGTCACCTCACTCGCCGCGCGAGGGAACGACGCGAGGCAGACCGCCCTGCCCGACCTCCTCGTCATGGTTGCCAATCCCATGCCGGGTGATCCACGCGGTATGGCACACCGCGCCGCCGCTGACGCCTTGTTCTCTGGACGGGGCGGCATCTTGGCCAAATCGCTCGAGGGTGTGGACCGCGAACTCCTCTACCCGGCCATCCAGTCGGTGCTCAACAACCAGGATGGACGTGCCCGCAGCTCACTCTCGCCCGTCTACGGCACACTCACCGATCGAGACATCGCGGTGATGCTTCCTGACGTGGTGGAAGCCGTGCAGACGATGGCCCCCAGCGGCGAAATGTTTGCCGATGGCATCCGTCTCGCCGGGCTCGACCTGCTGTCGCGGCTCGGCATCCGAGAGGGCATGCCACTATGCATCGAGGTGATAGACGTCACCCGCTGGGGCGCGGGACGCCGCATACCGAAATGCCTGGAATACCTCGGCCGCTACGGCACCCATGCCAAGGAAGTCTTGCCGCAGCTCAAGGCGATGCGAAGCCAACTCGGCAAGTCGGCTGACACCATCGCCCTATTGGACAAGGCCATCGCCGCGATCGAATCCAGCACCACCGCGCCCACGCTCATCGGCATGAAGGATTTTGTTGATCAGCACGCCCTGCCGTAATCCATCCGGGCTCGCGTGCTCGAAACTCCAATACGGTTTCCGGCTCGGGGTTGCCCGTGCCATGAAGCCGGCGTTGTTTGCGAGCGAAGCCAGGATGGCGAAGCGAAGCAAACATCGAGTGAGCGAAGGCCATGGATGGCCGTAGCGAACGTCCGGCGATGCGGCACGGGCAGCCCCGAGCCCACTCAGGGCGTTACAGCGTCTTGAGGTATTCCAAAAGCGCCCGCTTCTCATCGGCAGACAGCACGTCGGCGAAGTCGTGCCCCGCGGCGCTCTTCCCCGGCTTGCGTGTGTCGAAGTAGCGACGCCGCTCGGATGGACGACGAACGTCAACGGGCACGTCCTCGAACGCATCGACCTCGAGGCCAACGCGGGCGTCGTCATAGCCAGCGGGGGTCCGTCGCCACACGACCGGCCGCTCGGACGGGTGCAAGACGTGCCAGAGGGTCGGCACGGAACCGTTGTGGAAATAGGGTGCACTCGCCCAGATGCCATCGAGCGGCGGGGCGACATAGCCCGTGGACTCCTCGCGGTCACAAAGCGACGCCGCATCGTCTCCGTAGTGCCCAAACCAGCTCGCCGTAAGCGCTCGCCGATCCGCCGCGGTAAGCGAATCGAGACGGACACGATCCGTGCCCACCTCCGCGATGGGCACAAGCCGCTCGGGATAGCGGCCATCGGCTCCGTAGGTGCCATGGCACTCGGCGCACGTGGCACAAAACACCTGCTCCCCCCTCGCCACAAGCTCTCGATCAAGAGGCCCCGTCCACTTTGGCGGCTCGAGCGATTCAATCCAGGCCTCGATGTCGTGAAACTCATCCTCCCATTCCCGAAACCGCTCGGGGCCGTTTTGCTCCACGAGCAGGAACTGCATGAGCATGCGATGGCCTTTCGGCGCAAAGCCGTCTGCGTAGAGACTCTTTCGCTTCCGGTAGTGCCACCACGGTGGCGCGTCCATGTCGTGGTGAAGGAGATCGAAGCGCGGAGGTTTCTTCACGATCGCGAGATCCGGGGCGCGGTGTCGCATGAGGGCGACGCCGAAGATCACGGCGTTTGTCGTGCCGACGGTCGTGCCGAGCGGCAAGAACATCGAGCCGATGTCCATGTGCCCGAGCGGCTTTTGGAGCCGCACTTTGACCGCACGCACTTCTTCCGTGAGTGTCTCGAGTGCGTAGTTCGAGTTGGGTACACCGGGAATAACCGCGCCTCGCACCTGCCCCTGGTGGCAGGCCAGGCAGTTCATCGTCCAGTTGCCCTCGGCATCGACGACATATTGGAGCGACCGAGATGGATCGTCGGGGTGCGGGATAAGACCGTACCGATCCATCGCCATGCGGCGCCGCGTGTCCACATCGGCTCGCTCGGCTCGGGACCGCAGCGGCTCTTCCCAGGTGGTCCAGAGCGTGTCAAAAATTTCCTGGTCGAAGTCGGCGGGCAGGTAGGACCGCGCGAGGAGGTGCGTGCGGCCCTGCCCGACCGCGTCGTCGGCCCGCGTGACCAATCCCCACGCCCCCGTCAGCATGATTCCTGCACGCGCGACCACACGACAAAAAGCACTGAACGATGAACACGGAGCGGGCGTGGCATTCATGGCATACTTGGTCCGTCTCTGACGAGGCTTTCGCAGTATAGGCCCGTCCCAACGACCGACCGCCCCATCCACACCATGCCCATAGCCAACCCTCTCCTGATTCCCGAACTCCGGGTGATGCTCGCCGAAGGCGACACCGCTGGCCTTCGCGACGTTGCCCTGGAGCTCCACCCGGCGACCGTGGCGGAGTTTTCCGAAGGGCTCGACGACGCGGACCTCTGGCAGTTCCTCGATGCGGTGCCCGTGGAACGCCAGGCCGAGATTTTTCCATACTTCCCGCTCGCTCGACAGGTCGATCTCGTGAAGGCGGCCGACCGCGGCCACCTTGGCCCGCTCCTTGAGTGGATGGCCTCCGACAACCGCGACGACCTGCTCCGCGAGCTCGAGCCCGAGTTCGTCGAGGAGATTCTCCCGCTCGTGGCCAAGGCCGAGCGACACGACATCCGGATGCTCCTCTCCTGTCCCGAGGATTCGGCCGGCGCGCTCATGACCACGGAGTATGCCTCGCTGCCAGCCGACATTACGGCCGGCGAGGCGATCGCTCGGCTTCGGATGCAGGCCCCAGACAGCGAGTCTATTTACTACATCTACGTCCTTGACACGGAACGCAAGCTGGTCGGTTTCGTGTCGCTTCGTGACCTCATCCTTGCCAAGCCGACGGCCATGGTGGCCGACCTCATGCAGCGAGACGTCATTACCGTTCGCATGGATGAGTCCCAGGACAAGGTGGTCGATCTCCTCGCCCGCTTCGACTTCATTGCCATCCCCGTGGTCGATGACCATGCTCGGCTCGTGGGCATCATCACCCACGACGACGTGCTCGACGCCGTCCGCCAAGAGGCGACCGACGAAGCCCAGATGAGCGCGGCCATTTCGCCACTCGGTGAGAGCTACCTCGAGGCGGGCATCGCGTCGATGACCTGGAAGCGAGGCGTGTGGCTGGCGATTCTCTTTGCCACGGCTACCGTCACCGCGATGGTGCTGGCCAACTGGAAACCAGACCAGGCCCACCTCTGGCTCGTGGCCTTCATCCCGCTCGTGATCGCCAGCGGCGGCAACTCGGGCAACCAGTCGGCCACGCTCGTCATCACGGCTCTTTCGATGGGGGATTGCAAGCTCTCCGACTGGAAACTGATCGTGCGTCGTGAGTTTATGCAGGGCACACTTCTGGGGATGCTGCTGGCGGTGCCTGGGTTTGTCCTTGCACTTGCCTATGCCCCCACGCCCTCGCAGGCGGCGGTGATCCCCGCGACGATCTTTAGTGTCGTGCTCATCGGCTCGATGATCGGCTCGATGCTTCCCCTGCTCTTTCGATCGATCGGGCTCGACCCGGCCCTCATGAGCAATCCCTTCGTCTCGGCCCTCGTAGACGTTCTCGGGATCGTCATCTATATGGGCATCGCAACCGCCGTGCTCGGGTAGCGGCCTACATCGTCTTCCCAACCGCGGCGGCGACCTTCCGGCACGTCGCCATCATGCGCTCGAACGCGGCGAAGTCGAGTGTCTGCCCGCCGTCGCTTGCGGCCCTCGCAGGCTCGGGGTGAACCTCCACGATCAAGCCATCGGCACCTGCCGCCACCGACGCGGCGGCCATGCTTTCGACGAGATTCGCGTGCCCGGTGCCGTGGCTCGGATCGACGACCACGGGCAGATGGGTGCGGGCATGGAGCCAGGGCACCGTCGCCAGCGGGAGGGTGAATCGGGTGTGGGCCTCGAACGTCCGAATCCCGCGTTCGCAGAGCATCACCTGCCGGTTGCCACCGTCGAGGATGTATTCCGCGGCCAGCAAGAGCTCCTCCACCGTGGCCGATGGACCGCGCTTGAGGAGCACGGCCACCTCGGTCCGTCCCACCGCCTCGAGCAGCCGGTAGTTCTGCATGTTGCGGGCGCCCACCTGGAGCACATCGGCATAGCGGGCCACAAGCGGCACATCCTCGGGCGAGACCACCTCGGTGACAATGGCCAGCCCCGTCTCGGCCCGGGCTTCCGCGAGCAGCTCGAGCCCCTTCTCCTTGAGCCCCTGAAAACTGTACGGACTCGTACGGGGCTTGAAGGCACCCCCCCGAAGCGCCGAGGCCCCTGCGGCCTTCACGGCCCGGGCGGTCCCCACGATCTGCTCACGATTCTCGACCGAACACGGCCCTGCCATCACGCCCACGGTGCCGCCCCCGACCACGAGCGATCCGGCCCGCACCACCGTGGGCTCCGGCTGCACCTCACGACTGGCCACCTTGTAGGGCGCGAGAATCGGCATCACCGACGCCACACCCGGGAGCGTCTCGAAACCACTATCAGCGGCGGCATCACGCTCATCCCCGACAACGGCGACCACCGTTCGCTCGGTCCCCACGATGACATGCGGCTTGAGCCCGAGCCCCTCGACCCGAGAGACCACTCCCTGAAGCTCGACCTCACTCGTACCCGCCTGCATGACGATGATCATGGCACCTTCTTCTCCGATGTGGCTTCACCCTGAAATGTCGGCGGCAACACTTCACCCCGCTTCGCGACGGCCGCCCGCGTCGTGATGAAGAGCTTCTCGGCTTCCGCATCCTTCCGGATGACATAGACGAGCTTCCCATCGGGATTCGCCTTCGAGAGAATCGTGCCGAGCACCGCCTCGGCCGATTGATCCCGCGCGTCGAGCCCGAAGGATTGATTCTGCGTGATCCCGTCGAGCTGGAGATCGGGACCGAGAATTTCCATCGGCACGCCGACTTCGTCGGACACCATCTGGATCGCCATCTCGAGGGTGTCTTTGGCGAAGACGATCGTGACCTTCTTCTTGAGTTTGCCGAGGGCGTCGGCCGGAGCCTGGGCGGCTGGCCCCGATGGTGCAACCGCCGCGCTCCCCCCCGGCGACTGGGCGAGCGTCAGCTCTGTCGCGAGCGCCAGGTTGTGCCCGGCGTGCGGCGGCAGGTAGGCGTTGATCACGATGCCGTTGCCCTCGACCCCGACCCGCATGTTGGCGACAAGCACCCGGAGCATCGAGGGCAAACGCATCACGAGCACACGGCCGTAGGGGCTCGGGGAGAGCATCGCACTATAGTCCTCCACGTCTGCCGCAAGCCGCTCGATCTCCACTGCAAGCTGCGGAGCATAGACCCGGGCGGGAGGATCTCGCTCGGCGATCGCGTCGAGCTCAAGGTAGGTGGCGTCCTTGAAGTGGGCCGAGAGCGCCGCGGCACGCATGGTCTCGCCAAAGAACCGACGAAGCGGACCCGCGAGCTTGGCAAGCGGCCCCGCCAGAACAGCGCGGCCCCGGTTGAGGAGATAGTGAGGCGACCCCAAAAGGGTAACGTGACGATCTTCATCGAGCATGCCCACAAGAGCCTCGAGCTCGAGCGGAAGATCGGCGCGAAGCATGTCTTCGGGTCGCGTGCTGGCCTCAAGCGATTGCTTCACGATGCTCGCAAGGAAGGGTTCGCGTGCCGCAGGTCCGCCGGGCACCGCCAGTGCCGCCGTGGCAATCGCTGCCTCGGAGGCAATCACGAGCACGCGGCCATCCTCCGCCGATGGCACCCAGTATGAGAACGGCTTTCCGATGTGGATCGTCTCGCCTGCTACGGCTTGGGGTGTCGTCTGCCCCCAACTTTTCAGGCGAGCTGCCTCGTCCTCCACGACCTTTCGCCCAGCGACAAGCCGCACCGCGTAGCCTGCAAGCACGTCGTCGGCCTCGCCCGTCTGCCAGCCCGCCTGAAGGAGCTCGATGTCGGCCACCTCGCAGCCGCAGAAGCCGGCGATTCGAGCAAGCGCGAGCTCAACCACAGGCCCGAGTGACTTGAGAACCAGACGGCCCTCCGCATCGGCCATGAGGTCGGCAGGGCGAGCGACAAGCACGAGTTGGGAACCGGGAGGAAGGTAGGCCAGCTGCGGCGGTGAGCCCTCGGTGGGCGATGCCCAGGGCAGCGAATCGTCGTCCACGACGATCTGCCGGGCCGAGGGCTTCTCGGGCGTGGGCGGGGCGACGGTGTCTGGTGGCATAGGGGCGTCGTCGGGAGTACTGCCACGAGTCGGCGAAGGCGACTCGTTGCTTGGCGGATCGTTCCCTGCGACCCGTTGCGGTGGCACACGTGGGGGCACCGGAGGCGGCGAATCGAAATCGATCCGACTCATGACCAGCGCCGCCACACCGGCCACGAGCCCGAGCGTGATGGCTCCACCCACGAGCTGGAGCCCGAGCGCTCGACGCCGACGCGCTCGCATGGCCGACGATTCGACATTTCTCTGGACGCTGGGGGCGGACGCGGAAGGCTTCGGCGCCGCAGCGAACTGAGGAACGGACGCCGGCGCCAGGAACGGC
>JBGTGN010000159.1:0-10625 GCA_041746715.1 Pirellulales bacterium
CGGCCCTCCAGGCCGCCCGGGCGGGGGCGAGTGTTCTGCTCGTGGAGCGGGGCAGCCAGCTTGGCGGCACTATGACCACCGGCGGCGTGGCGTTCCCCGGGCTCTTCGATGCGTGGGGGCGGCAGGTCATCGCCGGGATCGGCTGGGAATTGGTCAAGGAGTGTGTCGAGCTCGATCACGGCACGTTCCCTGATTTTGCGAAGGTGCCGCAGCGGCACTGGCAGCACCAGGTATTTATCAATCAGTTTCTCTACGCGATCCTTGCCGAGGAGAAATGCGCGGCGGCGGGCGTGGAGATTGCCTACTACGAGTTTCCCGAGGTCGTGACGAAGACCGCCACGGGGCTCCATGAGGTAGCGTGCGTCGGGTTTGGCACCAGGCGACTGGTGCGGTGCAAGCAGATCATCGATTGCACAGGCGGTGCGGAGGTGGTGGGCTTGCTTGGTTTCCCACGACTCCGCGACGAGGAACGGCAACCCGGTTCCTACCTCTTCATGCTCGGCGACGTCCACGAACCCGGCCGGAACCAGATTCACAGGCTCTATGTCCACGGCGCGGATTCCACGAATTCCCGCACCGTCACCGAGGCCAACCTCACTGGCCGAAAGTCCATCCTCGCGAAGGTTCGCGAGGATGGAAAGCGCCTCATGCACCTCCAGCCGGAGACCGGTTTTCGGGAAAGCTATCGCATCGAAGGCGAGACGCTGATCACGGTGAACGACTACACGTCGGGCCGCATCTTTGACGACGCAATCTCGTACGCCTTTTATCCGGTCGATCTCCACACAAAAGCCGGGGTCAAGCCGCAGCCCTTGAAGCCCGGCGTCGTGCCGACGATTCCGCTGCGGGCCCTCATCCCAAAGGGCAGCCGCAATATCATCGTGGCTGGACGGTGCGTGAGCAGCGATCGCCTGGCTAACTCTGGCCTTCGAGTGCAGGCGTCGTGCATGGCCATGGGACAGGCGGCCGGCGCCGCGGCCAGCCTGGCCGCAAAGGCTGGAAGCACCCCGCTCGACCTCCCGCTTGCCGAGATCCACGATCTGCTTCGCCGCCACGCCGCCATCATTCCGGGCGACGCTTGATCGTCGTAGCCCATGCGTGTTCCCATTCGCCGCCGCGCCGTTTCACTGCTCACGGCGCTGACGTTTCTGGTCGTCGCGGTGACAGGCGTCACCGCCTTCATTCAGCCGTTTTCGCTCGGGATCATCGGTCTTCATGCGCTCATGGGGTTTGTGTTCGTCGCGCTCGTTGGGCTGCATGTCGGCAACAATCTTGGGCACTTCACCAGCTACGTGCGGAGCAGGGCGTTTTTGGTTTCCATGGTCGCCACGGCCGTTCTCACGCTGCTCTTTTGGTTCCAGCCGGCGCCGATCGCGTGGCTTCTGGGGCAGAGCGGCAACCTCGGCCCGGCGACTGAACGCTTCGCGATTGCCGACGACGGCATGGTTCTCGACTACAGCCCGTCGCCTGAGTACCGCATGCGGGTCACGCTCAAGCCCGGCCCTGCCTACGACACACGTCAGCCGCCAGACGTTGCGATCTGGCTCGAGAACCAGGGGGGCTATCACATCAAGACGTTGCGGGCCCCGGTGAACGCCGCGGAGCTTCCGTATTGGGCGTTCAAGCACCGGGGCTGGGAGAAGGCCAAGCGTGAGGCCGAGCGAGAACCCGAGCCTGGCGAAGCGATCGACGCGGTCACCGCGCCGACCCCAAACGGCTCGTTTGATCCCGCCGACTACATCGTTCCCACCGATTCAAGAGACGCGACGCGCTACAGTCTCCTTCTCGAGATCAACCGGCCTGGTGATGACCAGCCCTCGCTTGTCTACGCGGTCGAAATCGACAACCGCCTGCCCCGGACGTTTCAGTTGCTCGAACTGCGAGGCTATCCCAAGCGAGAGAGCGATCCTGCCACGGGCACGGAAGCCTGGCCCCTCTTCTATAGTGATGCGTCGTTTGGCTCCGCCCTCGATCTGGTCGATAGCGGGCTTGTGACCATCGAGCGTAGAAAGGGAACGCAGCCATGAATCTCATCTTCGAGCGCTATACATCCCCCGATCCAGCCCGCGAGACGGAGCTCGAAGCGGTGCGCCAGATCAACGCGGCGGCTGGTGTCTTCGAGCGGATTGTGCCGGTGGCAGATGGCGGCCGAAAGACGTACGGCCAGCTTCTGGCCCTTGCGGCGGAGCGATTTCCCGGCGAGGTCTGTGTGATTGCGAATAGTGATATCGCGTTTGATGTGACACTCACCGCGGCCGCCACGTGGCTCGAGCAGCAGTCGAGGCCAGCGATCCTGGCTCTCTCCCGTTGGGACAACGCCTCGAGCCCCTCCATGGAAGGCCGCATCGATCCAGCGACCTGGAAACTCTTTTCGCACTCACAAGACACCTGGATGTTTGTCGCGGGGAACCTTCCGGCGTTTGATGCCAACTTCACGCTTGGGATTCCCGCCTGCGAAAGCCGATTGGCGCACGAGGCCCACATCGCCGGAGTGATGATCGCTAATCCGGCACTCACAATCCGCACATGGCACCACCACGCCTCCGCAGTCCGCACGTGGAAGCTCCAAGACAGCTACAAGGGGCCTCTCTATTTTCCGCGGCTTACCACGCTCGAGGGGATTACCGGCGAGGGCTACATCCTCGACCGCACGGGCTGGAAGGCCCGCAAAGAGATTGTGGGTGTGTGAGGGACGCCGGGCTGTGGACCGCTCGTGGTCGCGACCGTATCCTTTTGAGACGGCGGCCGGGGCCGCCTGAGCGAAGGGTGCCACGTGAACATGACAGGTTTTTCTCGAGCGAATTCCCACCGCGGGGCGTTTACCCTCGTCGAGCTCATGGCCGTTGTGGCCATCATCGGCACGCTCGTGTCGCTGTCGCTTCCGGCGGTACAGACGGCCCGCGAGTCGGCCAGGCGCACAGCATGCAGCAACAACCTCCGGCAGATGGGAGTGGCGCTTTCAAACTACGAGTCGGCCCGCCGCGGCTTCCCGCCGGGGAACGACGCAATTTCCGGCCGGCTTCATGCCTGGAGCTCGTTCATTCTTCCATACATTGAAGAGTCTGGTGTATCCGACCGCATGAACTACGCCCAACCCTGGAACCATAATGCGAATATCGCCGTCGCTGACTTGATTCTCCCGATCTACCTCTGCCCGAGCGGGATCGAGCAGTATCCCGGCAAACAAGACTATGGCGGCGTGTTGGGTACCGCCGTGCTTCTCTCGGAAGACGATACCCGACCGGCTGGCTGGCTCCACGGCGGCATCCTCTATGCCACTTCCGAAGAGAGTCCGCGGCCATGTCGTGCTGCCCAGGTGAGCGACGGTCTCTCACACACACTGCTCGTCAGCGAGGGGGTGGATCGGGGGTTCTCGGACCTCGAGACCCACACCCGTATCGGCAACGCCCAGTGGGCCTGCGGCACCAACTGCTTCCTGCACAACTCGCCCGTACTCAATACGCCCGACGTGGATGGGTTTCGGAGCAATCACCTCGGGGGCGTTCATGGGCTCTATGGCGACGCCCATGTGGTTTTTATGGCCGACCACACCGATCCGGGGGTGCTCATGGCGATCTGCACGAAGGCAGGGGGCGAGGTTCCTGGCGAAATCCCGTAAATCCGAAAACCCGCAAAATACCCGGGATTCACGCAAAACCAATGTTTTGACCCGGGTGAAATGTCCTGTACGATAGAGCGTTCGCCGGTTTGTCGAATTCGATACATAGTTATTTCATCGTGTCATCCTCTCGTTGTCAGGAGCCCACCCCATGATCTCGAAAACCCCACGCATTCTTGCGGCCTTTACGGTCGCCCTCGCGTTTGCCGTCCCCGTCTTTGCTGGCGGTGGCGCGAACATCGCCATCCGCATGAAGAACGTCGGGTTTGACCCCGTCGGTGTGAATGCCAAGTCTGGCAATGCGACGCAGCAGCAGCTCCAGCAAGGGGCCAAGGTTCTCGCGCCGAACGGCATCGCGCAGTTCATGGTCAAGGCTGGGGCGTTCACGGCCGTCGCCGCCGACCCCGACTTCCCCGAGATTGTCAACAAGGTGCGAAACTTCAACACTCGCACGCACAAAACGATCTATCTCTGGGCCCAGCAGGATTACACGACCGCGACGCTCGTAGGCGCACCGGGTGGCGTGAAGTTCTGATTGCACGCGAAGCGGGCCATCCATGGCCCCGCTTCGCTTGCCGGCCTCCGGCCGGAGGGGGCGACGCATCCGGCGTCGCAGTTGTTCAGCGTTTGACCTTGTTCGGCATGTGTCCATCCATGGCCCACTTCGCGTGCCGGCCATCTGTTTTTACGGCCGGTGGGGCATCCATGCCCCCGGCGGCCTTGCCGAGCCTCCGCTCGGCGGTCGCACCTCCGGGCTCCCGTGGGAATCCCATGAAAGCACCCTGGCGCGAGCCTCGGGAACCGCGGATGGAAGGGCACCCAGTCGCCGGTCGCGCTTCCGCTTCCCCGCAGCTCAGGCCAGTTGCGTGGCTCGCAGCGATCCTTGCGGCGGCAGGGTTGGTCGCCGTGCCGTGGCTCTGGCAGGCATGCGTGCCGGCAGGATGGATTGGCATTGCGGTGTGGCTTGTGCTCGTGGCGGGACGGCAGGGCTGGCGGGCTGAAGCATCCGTGCTCGCTGGATCCGTCGTCGCCATCGGCCTGGCGTTTCACTGGACGCCTGAGGCGCTCGGCGATGCGATGCGATCAAGCACACTGGTTGGCTTCG
Source organism: Pirellulales bacterium (assembly GCA_041746715.1). Lineage (GTDB taxonomy): Bacteria > Planctomycetota > Planctomycetia > Pirellulales > UBA1268 > QWPN01. The sequence goes on from JBGTGN010000159.1 coordinate 4,725, forward strand.
TGTTTGCCATCCCCATCATTCTCTGGGATGCATGCCGCTTGGCGCTCCCCTTCTGGGCAGCGGGTCGATTGGCGAGCGATCCTCGTACCGCCTGGCTCTCGGCGGCGATCGTAGCTGTTGTCGTCGAGCGACTTATGCCGGCTGTGTTTCCCTGGAAGTTTGCCTATTCACAGCTCGCCTGGCCGGTCGTGGCCCAATCGGCCGCAGTCGTCGGCCCCGAGGGGCCCACGTTCGTATTCTTTGCGATCGTCGGAACGATCATCGCGGGTGTGAGCCTCGTCACTGGTCGGCCTGCTGGGCGGATGCCGGCCATCGCGGTGGCGGCCATCGGGATCACCATCGCCAATCTTGTTTTTGGGGTCATCGCGATACGCATGGTCGATGCTCGTATGGCGGCGTCCCCGACGATCCGCATGGCCCTCGTTCAGGCCGACCCCGACGAGGATCGCGGCATCGACACCCTGAGACGGCTCACTCGCGAGGCCTGCGGAAAAGGCACACCGATCGATCTGGTCGTCTGGCCCGAGTGCAGCGGAGGCTCCTATGAAGAAGGTCTCGATTCATTTTCCGACGAGGCAGCCGTGGCGCGTCGTTCCCGAGAGCCCAATCGCGGGCTGCGGCCATGGGCTGAACCGACGTGCCCCCTGCTTCTCGGGGGCCGCATCTACCGAGGCTTTCGCGAGCGACCCTTGGAAATTTTTCAGTCGGCCATGCTCATCGACGTCGACGAGCGGCTGGCAGGGGTCTATCACAAGCGACACCTCATGCCCTTTGGCGAGTATGTGCCGTGGGCCGATGTCGTGCCCGAGCTGCGGGTCTATTTTCCCGTCGAAACTCCGTACGATCGAGGGACCGAGGCCACGGTGATCCTGTCTGGTCAGGCCCGTATCGGGACGCTCCTTTGCTACGAAGACATGGTGCCCTCGGCTGCGGCGTCACTCGTGCGGGAGCAGGCCAACGTGCTTGTCGCACTCATCCACGCCGCAGCCTTCACCAATCCCCTTACGCTCAGGCAGCACCGCTTGCTGTCTCAGTCTCGTAGCATCGAGAACCGCCGCATGCTCGTTCGTTGTGGATCGACCGGTGAGACCTGTGTGATCGACGCCGCAGGGCGGATCAGGGGGAGCCTTCCGCTCGGCACAGAGGGGGTGCTCGTCGCCGACGTGCCGCTCCTCAAAGGGCAGACCCTCGCCAACCGTCTCGGGCCAGCGTTTCCCATCGCCTGCGGCCTTGCCCTCGTGGCACTCATGGTCGGCAAGCTCCGTAGCCAGCGCTAACAAGCTACGTGGTCTGCGCAGCCCACGGGGACTGGCCTATTGTGCGCAGCAAAAGTGCCTGCCCCGGAGGTTCACGACTCCATGGGCGACGCATGCGTCTCCTTCGCGTTGCCCTTGCGGCGACCGATCCTGATCTGGGAAGAGTCTCTGCCGGTGCTCGCTTGGACTCCTCACGAGTCCCCGTGTCCCGATCGCCCTTTTCGCCCGAAGGCAACTCGTCATGCGGATGCCCTCACTGTTCCGATCGCGTCGGCGGCACAAACCGGCGGCCTTGCCGCCTGATATCGACGACGAGGCACGCAGCGTCATCGAAACGGTTCGCCCGTTTACGATGACGAGCCCTGACCGCATCCTCGCGCTTCGCGACGCCGTGCGGCATGTCGCGAAGCATCACATCGCCGGCGACATCGTCGAATGTGGTGTGTGGCGGGGTGGCAGCATGATGGCCGCGGCGCTCACGCTGCTCGAGTGCGGGGATCGCCGAAAGCTTCATCTCTTCGACACCTTCGAGGGCATGCCACCCCCTGCCGAAGCCGACCGCGATATCCACGGCACCGATGCCGCCGCGCTTCTGGCCGCCGAGGATCGCCACACCGGCGACACCTGGTGCTACGCGACGCTCGATGATGTGCGCACCAATGTCCTCTCGACCGGCTACCCCGAAGACCTCGTCTCCTTCGTGCCCGGTCGTGTGGAGGAGACGATTCCCGAGCATGCGCCCGAGCGAATCGCGATCCTCAGACTCGACACTGACTGGTACGAGTCGACGCGGCATGAGCTCGAACATCTCTATCCGCGGCTCGCGGTCGGGGGCGTTCTCATCATCGACGACTACGGCCACTGGCAGGGCGCCCGCCGCGCCGTCGATGAATACATCGACGCCACGAAGGCGCGTCTCCTCCTCTCCCGCATCGACTACACCGGCAGGATGGCGGTGAAGCTCGATCCCTGATTGCCCGCCCGTTCGAAACACGTGACGCGTGACTCCTTGATCCAAGGCTGAAGGCCTGAAAGCCCACCGAGCGTAGCGAAGGGATTCCATGAGCGAACTCTTCAAACATCACGAACCATGATTCGCCGCCTCGCATTACGTCCGACGCTCCGAAAGCCCCCGAAGCCGCGAGTCAATCTCGGCTGCGGTCGCCGGTGTCATCCCGGTTGGACGAACTGCGACCTGATTCCCGCCTCGACTGACGTGCTCCCTGTGGATGTCCGTCGCGAACTGCCCTTTGAGAGCGAGACCTGCGACGCGGTCTACGCATCGCATGTGCTCGAACACCTCGCGGTGGGTGAAGCCCGTCGGCTTGTGGCGGAGATATTCCGCGTGCTCAGCTCGGGCGGCGTGGTGCGAATCGTCGTACCCGATCTCGAAGGCATCGTGCGGGCGTATCTCGCGAGCCTCGACCGGGCTGCGGAAGACAGGAGCTCTGAACGGCACAACGAGCACCGCTGGATGACCATCGAACTGCTCGACCAGCTCGTACGGGATTCATCCGGTGGCCTCGTGCGTCGCTGGTGGTCATGCGACCCGGTGCCCTGCCGCGACTTTGTCGTCGAGAGAGTTGGGGAAGAGGCCACCGCCGGTATCGCCGCCGTGACCGCCGCGCGGAAGGCCGCGGGCCGCAGTCCTCTCGACCCCGATGCCATTTTTCGCGCTGAGCCGGCCACGCCTCGTGCCGCCGCTCGGTTTGCGGCGTCTGGCGAGCGGCATCGCTGGATGTACGACCGCGTGTCGCTCGCGTCGCTTCTCGAGGACGTCGGGTTTCGCGACGTTCGGCAGACCGATTCGGTCACCTCGCGGATTCCCGACTTCGTGGATGCCTGCCTCGACACCGACTCCGCCGGCCGAACGCGAAAGCCCGACTCACTCTTCATCGAGGGGGTGCGGCCATGAGCATTTCTGGCAGCGGCTTGGAGTTTCACGACACCGCCCACGTCATGGCGCGAAATCCGCGGATCACCTGCGTGTCGACGGTTGCCGGTCACGCTGGCGGTGCCGCGATCGCGATGGAGCGGCTTGTGGCTGGCCTCCGGGGCCACGGCATTCCCGTGGATGTCGTCACGCGAAAGGATTGCCCCCCCGCGACGCCTCACGAACGTCGGCTGGATCGCACGATTCGCCGCGCCATCAAACATAGTCGCACCGACCTCTCAAACACGCTGTTCACGGCCGATTGGCCGAGCTGGGATATCACCGGCCATCCGGCCGTAGTCGCGGCCGACTTCGTCAACGTCCACTGGGTCGCGGGCTTCCTTGCAGCCGCTGGCATCCGCAGGCTCGTCGAGAGCGGCAAGCGAGTGGCCTGGACCCTCCACGACATGCGGGCCTTCACCGGCGGCTGTCACTATGCCGCTGGCTGCCGTGGGTTTATCGGTCAGTGCATGGCCTGCCCGCAGCTCACCGACACGCTCCGCGATCTGCCCAGGCGGAGCCTCGCCCGTGCCCGCCGCCGCCTTGCTGGCCTGCCGCTCGTGTTTATCTCACCGAGCAAGTGGCTTGCCGATGAGCTTTCCCATTCGAGCGTTTTCGATCCCGGGGCGCACGAGATCCGTGTGATCCCCAATGGTCTCGATCTCGATCGCTATCGGCCCGGAAGTGCCACGGAAGCCCGCCGGCGGCTCGGGCTTCCCCTCGAGCGTTTTTGCATCTTGCTTGGCAGCGTGTCGCTCGACGAGCGCCGCAAGGGCACCGATGTCGCGATCGACGCGGTGACTCGCGCGGCGGCGCGGCTCGCGGCCAAGGCGCATGAGCCGCCGGTCGTTGTGACGTATGGCGCCGGCGAATTCTCGATTCCCGGTGTCCCCTGCCACGGCCTCGGCCGCCTTGATGAAGCCGGTGTGATCGAGGCGCTCCACGCCTGCGACACCTACCTCACGCTGGCCCGCGAAGACAACCTGCCCAACACCGTGATGGAGGCGCTCGCCTGCGGTCGTCCCGTCGTGGGCACCGCCGCCGGCGGCATTCCCGACATGGTGCAAGACGGCGTCCACGGCTGGCTCGTACCCGTGGGCGACGCAGAAGCCACCGCCGCCGTGCTCGAGCGAATCGCCCTCGACCGCGATCGCATGGTGGCCGCTGGCATCCAGGCTCGCGAGCGGGCCGAGGATGAGTGGGACGCTCGTCTTTGTGCTCGGCGGTATCTCGCGATTGTCGATGCGTGGCCCTTCGGTTTGAACGCTCACCGAGGTTCTCCGGCCGATGGCCATCCGGTCGGGCACGCCGCGAAGTCAGAGCGATGTACGCCTGCGGCTGCCGTTGTCCATCGCGGCGGTCCGCTGCGTGGTCCGCTGCGCAGCATGCGGCGGCTCGCCCGTCGCAGGATCGCATCGCGGGGTCGAACGCCGTCGCCAGCCGCGGGGGATGACTCCCGATGAAATGTTGTTTGTGTCCTTCACCGCTCCTCGTGCGCCGTGTGCTTGTGTGCTGCTGACGAGTGCCTCTCCATCATGAAACTCTTTTACCCATCGCCACCGTCGCTCGACTCGGCCAACTTCACCGGCCCGGTCTTTCCTGAGCATGCCTTTCCACCATCGCCAGCTCATGCCGACGACTACTACGCATCGTGTCGCCGCGGCTATGCGGTGATGGCCGATACCCGCGTGGCGATTACAGGCCTTGCCCGTAACATTGGTCGCGTGTTGCCGCTTACCATCCAGCGGATCGAGAACCTGGGCCGCTGCTTTGCCGACTATTCGGTCATCATCTACGAGAATGATTCCACCGACGATACGCGGTCGGAGCTCGTTCGCTGGGCCCGCGGCAACCGGCGGGTAAGCCTGGTGACCGAGGTCCTGGCCGATCCGGTCAATCCCACGACCCGCTGCCTCGCCCGCGCCGCTCGCATGGCGCGGTATCGCCGCCGATGCCAGGAAGAAGTGCTGGACCAGTGTGCAGGATTCGATGCCGCAATTGTCATCGATTGTGATATCCAGGGCGGCTTCAGCATCGACGGCATCGCAAGCAGTTTTGGTCACACCGGCTGGGACTTTGTCGGGGCAAACGGCCTCATCTGTCGTCGCGACGGTCTTCAGATGAACGCCCTTCGGCAATACGACACCTGGGCCCTTCGGTTCGACGCCGATCTCACGCCGCTCTCGACGCGGGAGGCGAGCCAGTATGTGTATGACCGTGGCACACCGCTTGTGCCGGTCTCCTGCTGCTTCGGCGGCCTCGGCATCTATGCCATGGAGGCCTATGCCGCTGGCACCTACCGGGAAGACGACCTCGAACATGCGACCTTCCATCGGTCGATGATTGCCAGTGGCCACTCGCGACTGTTTCTGAATCCGAGCCAGCTTGTGATCTACGGTCGGCGGCACCGCTTTGGTGACAGTTTTGTGGCGGGCCTCCTTCGACTGTTCCACCGCGACGGCGGTCACGCCGAGCTGTTTGCCCGTAGCCGCACCGCTTCGGCCGGTCCACCGCCGGCCACCGCCCGCGGCCGCCGAGCCGCCTGACGCTCAGGCGATCTTCGGGAAAGCAACCCATCAAGCCCGGAAACACGTGTCCGGAAGCTCATCTTTCGCACTACGAGTCGGTAAGTGACCGTTCCACAACGGCGTGGGCGAAGCCTTCGTAGGCGAACCAGATCTGCTTCGCCAGCTTGTCCGGAAAGACGTGGAA
>JBGTGN010000160.1:0-6753 GCA_041746715.1 Pirellulales bacterium
CCGCCCGCGACTCCGCCGGCCCCGGTAAAGCCACCACCACCGGCCGATTGCGCGGTCGTGTTTTGCGTGTTGCCCGTTGAAAAATTGAACGTTGTCACTTGCCCCACGCCCGAGAAGAGCGGGACTGCCGTGATCCGAACATAGCGACGATCAGCAGAAATCACCGCTCGCGCAAACATGTTCACGCCCTCGGGAAGCGTGGAGATGATGGGCTGATAGCCGACCGCGCCCCGACGGTTGAACGGGAGCCCTGGGATGGGCGACACCGGCGGTATTCCGCCCCCGCGACTCTCCCCCATCGCTTCATAGGCCTCCGGATCGGTGATCACGGCAAGCTGCTGGGCGAGGACGGCGCGGCCGAGCGACCGCTGGGCCGCAACGGCTTGAGCGACTTGAGCATCATGGAGCGGTTCCGTGCGTCGGCCCTCAGGCAGCACGACGGCCAAGACATTGTCGTCGGCCCCCAGTCGAATCTGTGCCCGCATTGATTTTTCGTTGCTCGTGCCTCGGTGGGTGATGGTCTCGGCAGTCACCGTGTCGGCCGCCACATTCCCCCAGGCGCGGCGAATGAGGACTCGGTATTCGCCGGGAAACGCCGAGGCCACGACATAGCGTTCGCGGTGCGTGGTGCCGTCACCGCCGGCTTCACCGTCGGCAAGGAGCGTGCCGCCCGCTTGGGAACGTGCCGAAGACACCGAGCAGACACTGCCTGATGGCTCGAGGACCACCATGTCAATGTCGGCATCACCCGTCCAGGACAGATCGATCACGAGATCACGCACAAGCGAAGCATCAACGGCAGCCTGAAAATCGCTTGCCAGCTTTTCTTTGCCCTCCGTGCGAAGCCGGTCAATGGTGGCTTTCGCAAGGCGGGCCGCCCGCGTGGCAACGGCCGCCTGGCTTGCGGGCCAGTCATGGCCGAGAACTCCGGGGCACGCCCAGCGGAGGGTCTCGATATCATCGCGTTGATCAGCAAGTGACATCGCCAATGCGTAGGCTTCGCGATTTGTCGGGTCTGCAAGCACAATCCGACGGCACATACGGATCGCTTGGCGTTCGGATCCAAAGCGGGCCAGGTAGTGGGCCAACTGCATGAGCTCGACAGGGCTCGTGGCGAAGTCGGCTGCGGAGAGAAGGGCCCGCTCGACCTCGGCCTCGGGCGCTCCCGATGCCTTGAGCGCGATGGCCAGCGTCTCATACATCCAGGGCTCCGCATGGCCGCAGGAGATAGCCGCCGAGAGGAGCTCGGCCGCCCGCCGGAAGTCTTTGACTTCGCCGAGATCGGCAGCCGATCGCCGGAGCCTCGCAAGCCGATTGGCTCGCTCGCGATCATCTGTTTTCACTTTTGCAGCATCTTCTGTGTCAGTTCCAGCTTCCGCTATGACAGGTGCCAAGTACGCCGCAAGAGCACCGCGAAGGTCGGCCGCGCCGAGCACATCAGCAGGCAGGCCACTCCGTCGCGCGATCGACTTCGACGGCGAAAGACTTGGCTCGGCATCGACCGTGGCGGCGACAGGAACAACTGCCGACAGCGATCGATTCGCGAGTCTGGCCCGCGATCCGGTCACCTGGAATGTCGCACCGACAGGCGCCCCGTTCCGACCAGCGAGCACAAGGTCCATGGCGAACCGAACGACATGCTTGGCGAGCGGTCTTGGCTTGAGCCATACAGCAAACGCCTCGCCGTGACATCCATAGAGATCGAAGAGCCACTCAGGGGCCTCAGTGGTCAGCCAGCTCCGGAAAAGAAGCCATCGCGGGTCGTGAACACCATAGACCTCACGGGCAACCCAGCAGAAGCCGCCCATGCCACCGCCCATGCCGCCACCACCACCCATACCACCAGCGGCGCCGCCCATGCCGCCACCCATGTTCTGTCCGCTGTTGATGGAGTTGGCACCGCCGAGACCACCGCCGGTCTGAAAGGGATTGAGACCCGAGCCAGGATCGACGGGAAGCACGAGGTCGGCAACCGGGTACACCTTTACGACAAGGAATTCGTCTGCCTTCTCCTTGGTCGTGATCAGGAGCACCTGGTCCTTGACGATGTAGGCAAGATCCACGCCGTTGAGGAGCCTTCGCAACGCGGCCTTCAGGCTGATGCCAGAAGTGTTTTGTGTAACCGGGGTATCCAAGTCCAAACCGGCGTCCTCAAGGGCCCGTGCGTCAATGTCGACCGGGATGCGAAACTCGTCTGAGATCGCTGCTTTCACGTCCCGAAGAGGCGATTCGTTGAAATCCCAACGAGTCACGGGCTTCTGAAGGGCCTCGTAGATCTCCTTCTCCTTGCTCCCTGGGTTGGCGAGATCAACCGACTGATATTTTTCTCTCAGCTTTGTGATTTCCCTCCACCGTTCCGGGCTCGGGTAGATGATCGGCGGCTCGTCGGCGAAGGGAATCGCTGCGGCATCGGTGAGACGGAAGACGTCCATGAATCCCCGCTGCTGATCACGGCTGATCCGCCAATTGGCCGAGTCATAATCAAGAATCTGGGCCACGAGTGGCGCGGTGCGGCCGATAATGCGGGCCGTCATGGGAACTCCGGGGCTCGCGGGGAGCCGCGGTGCCATGCGCTCGAGCTCGTCGCCAGACAGGCGGGCCGCTTCCCGAAACGCCTTGGTCGGTGCCTCGACGCCGATGACGGCCTCGCCCCCGATCACGGCCGGGTAGTTTTCGGCCTGGGCGTATCCGACGCGGATGCCCTCGTCCACGAGGGCGTTGTACTTCTCGGTGAGCTGGAGAATTTTGTCTTCGCGACGCTGGAGCTCATTGGTGAGCCTGATGCGATCCCGGCCCATGGCGGCTCGATGCTCGTTGGCGAGGTCGCGCTGGGTCTTCTCCCGTGCCCGCACGATTGCCTCACGGATGCGCATCTCGAGCTGGGCCAGGAGCCGCTCGCGGGGGGCTGGATCGAGGTCTTCAGAGTCGCGCACCTCTTGCTGAAGAACTTTGAGTTCCTCGCGGGCCTGGTCGGGATCGGTTGTCAGCATCTGGCGGGCCGTGCGAATGCGGACAGCAGCGTCGCGCTCGAGCACTTGCCCCCGAACCCGCCGCTGGCGATCGATCTGAAGGAGCTCATCGTCGTTGCCTCCGGCCGGAAGTGGGGCCGGCAGGGCCGCAGGTCCACCGGGCTGCCGGAGGGAGGCTTCGTGAATGGCCGTCGCTTCCGCATTGGCTGGGTCGCGTCGCAGGGATGCCTCAGCCAACCGCGCGGCCGATCGTGAAGCGCCCGTTGATTCAGCCTGCGTCGCGAGTGCGGCAAGCTTGGCGGCTTCGCCCCGGATGACATTCCGTGCAACCGAGAGCCCTTCGCGTCCGACGACGGGGAGGAAGAGACCATCACTGCCGCGGGCATTCCGGGCAAGCTCCGTGAGGTACGCATTTTCAGGGTTGGGCTCGGTCGCTGGAATGGGCAGCGTCACCTCTACGGGTGCATCCTGCGTCCCGAGTGTCACATCGAGCTTCGCATCGCGAAGGCTCCCCTCGATCAACACGATCGAGTCGCGATCGGCCCGCAGCGGAGGGAGTCGCGTGGGCAGCATGCGGAGATCGCCGTCTGACGACTGGCTCTCGAGCGCCATGCCAACGGGCCACACCACGGGTGCAACGGCTTGCCTGCCGAGCGCGACCGCCGCCAGCTTGGCGTCGTCATCCTCATGCGGAATCGACACCATGCCGCCAGAATTGGCTGCGATCGCGGCAAGGCACTGCCAGTTGACCTGTGGCCCGATCCCGAGCGCCGATACGGCAACGTGGCTCGACCGAAGCATGTCGATTACGCGAGCAAACTCATCGGGATCAACACCACCGAGCCCCGGGCCATTGCCGATGTAGATGATGGCCCGAGATCCTTTGTTCTCCACACTGTCGAAACGCGACACGGCATCCTCGAGGGCGGCGGCGATATCGATCGTGCCAAGCGGCGTTCGAGCATCGAGCGCCCGGACCGCATCCCGCATGACCTCTGCGGTCGCTGGATGAAATCCGTCACACAGCGGCACGGAGGTGACATCGACAGCAGCGATGCTCACCCGATCGTCGGGCCGCGCGGATTCGAGGATGTCTGAAACCGCGTCGAGGCTGCGCTGCCTGGACACGCCTGTCTGCGTAGCCGATGTGTCTACGAGAATGATCACGTGCGCCGGTTCAGCCGGAGTGGTTGCGGCGCGGAGGCCAATGGCGGTGATAGGCTGCTGGTCGGTGGCCGATGGCGACGTGGCCGCAAAGGTCACCTTGGCAGCGGGTTCGGCTGCCGTGGCGAAGAGGCATGGCGAGGCTGCGAGGCACGCCGTGAAAAGGGCCAGCGGTAGCGGACAGAGGGGACGCATTGGAGACACTCCAGAGTGGCAAGCAGGGAAAGCCCCATAGGCCAATAGGAACCAATCATATTTCGAGAACCCGTAACCCGCCAACGGCGATCTGGTCGCTCGTGACCGGAAATCCGGATTTCCGGTCTGACGTCAGCCGCGGGCATCCGGAATAATCGGTGGCGTCCAGCCCTGAACACACTGCTTCGCCGAGGATTAGGCTCCATGACGCTTTCCCCGCATTCTGCATCCCACTGGCTCGCGGTGGCGGCTTTTTTTACCGCGTCTTGTTCGGTTTTCGTGACGGTGGCAGGCGGGCAGGCACCCGTCGGCGACCGTGCATTTTCCCCAGAGGAGCAGGTCAATATTGCCGTGTACGAGGGGGGGAATCGAAGCGTCGTCAACATCAACACCAAGGCCACCGTGGCGGCCGGCCTGTTTCTTCTCGAAGTGCCCTCGGAGGGGGCGGGATCGGGAATCGTGCTCGACAGGCTCGGTCACATTCTGACCAACTTCCACGTCGTGGATGGGGCCCGCGAGATCGAGGTGATGCTCCACGACGGTTCGGCCCATGCGGCGAGGGTTGTGGGAATTGATCCGGCCACCGATGTGGCCGTCGTCAAAATCGAGGCCCCTGAGGAGTCGCTTCAGCCGTTGGCATTTGGAACATCGCACGACCTTCGCGTTGGCCAAAGGGTGTTCGCGATCGGCAACCCGTTTGGTCTCGAGCGCACCCTCACCACAGGGATCATCTCGAGTGTCAATCGCTCGCTTCCCACAAAGACGGGCCGCACGATCAAATCGATCATTCAGACCGATGCGGCGATCAATCCAGGGAACTCGGGCGGTCCCCTCCTCGACAGTGGGGGCAAGCTCATTGGGATGACTACGGCGATTGCGAGCCGGACTGGCCAGAGCTCGGGCGTTGGTTTCGCAATCCCGGTGGGGACGCTTCGGCGAATTGTGCCGCAGCTCATCGAGCGGGGGCGCGTGGTACGGCCGGACGCGGGCATCAGCCGTGTTTTTCAGTCGGAGGCCGGGCTGATGGTGGCCGCACTCGTGCCCGATGGACCTGCCGAGCGGGCCGGAATCCGGGGTTTTCGTGTGGTCCGTGAGCGGCGACGGCAGGGGCCCTTCATGGCTGAATTCGAGCGAATTGATCGAAGCCACGCCGATGTGATCGTGGCCGTTGGAGAGCAGCCGGTCCGTACCGCCGACGACTTTCTGTCTGCCGTGGAGTCGCGAAACCCAGGCGACCGCGTGCCTATCAAGGTCCGTCGGGAAGGTTTCGAGCTCGACATCGACGTCGTTCTCTCCGCCGAAAAGGAGCCCGCCGGCCGGTAGCTGCGAAAATTCTTCAAGCAGGGCGAACCAACCTCATCGGGCTCGCGTATACTCTCAAAGCCCCGCCGGCAACCCTCGGGAAATGCCGGCCGGCAGCCGATCCCCTACCAATATTTTGATGGGGCTGTTGACCATGATCGGCGTGCTGCTACACTCGGGGGCTCGGCAAATGGTTTTCTAACCGTTTGCCCGAGACTGATCCTTGGCAATTCGGCAGTTCGATCTCTTTTGGTTTCGGCCGGCACGCGATCGTGTACCGGCGACCGAGAGAAGAATCGTTCGTTCATCGTGGGGCTTCGGCACCACGCGAGCGACGGCTTTTTTCGGGAACCATTTATTCAACAAACAGACAGAGAAACCTTTTCAAGGTTTTCGGAAACAACGCCACCGCAGGTCGGGAAACCGGCAGGCGGTCGGAGTGACGGTCCAATAAATTGAAGGGTTTGATTCTGGCTCAGAGTGAACGTTGGCGGCGTGGATTAGGCATGCAAGTCGAGCGAGAACCGTAGCAATACGGGGACAGCGGCGAAAGGGACAGTAATATGTAGGTACCTACCCTCGGGTTCGGGATAGCTGCGGGAAACTGCAGGTAATACCGAATGACATCTCCGGATCAAAGGTGTGATTCCGCCCGGGGAGGGGCCTGCATCCTATTAGCTAGTTGGTGGGGTAATAGCCTACCAAGGCTTTGATGGGTAGCGGGTGTGAGAGCATGACCCGCGTCATTGGGACTGAGACACTGCCCAGACACCTACGGGTGGCTGCAGTCGAGAATCTTCGGCAATGGGCGCAAGCCTGACCGAGCGACGCCGCGTGTGGGATGAAGGCCTTCGGGTTGTAAACCACTGTCGGGGGGGATGAAATACTTAGGAGTTATCTCCTAGGCTTGACATATCCTCGGAGGAAGGACGGGCTAAGTTCGTGCCAGCAGCCGCGGTAAGACGAACCGTCCAAACGTTATTCGGAATTACTGGGCTTAAAGGGTGCGTAGGCTGCGCGGAAAGTTGGGTGTGAAATCCCTCGGCTCAACCGGGGAATTGCATCCAAAACTGCCGTGCTCGAGGGAGACAGAGGTAAGCGGAACTCAAGGTGGAGCGGTGAA
>JBGTGN010000161.1:0-8926 GCA_041746715.1 Pirellulales bacterium
TCGACGGCCACGACGACATCACCCGCCCGGATGCCTGCCTGGTCGGCTGCTGAGCCAGGCTCGATCGTACGAATTTCGCACGGCCCCCCTAGGGCCTGGCCGCCCACGCCGAGCTTGCCCCCCTTTCGGACATCGATGCGGGCGTCTGGCAGTTTTGTCGCGAGCGTCGCGATCGCGTCATCGTCGAGCCCGGTCCCGAAGAGCTCAACCTGTTCGAGGCGGCGAAGCCGTCCGAGTATCCCGACCGCCTCGGTGTCGAGTTTCACCCCGTGGAAACCGACGCCCGAGAGCCCACGGATTCGGGCAAGTTGACGAAGATCATCGACCGTACCTTTCCAAGCGGCACCGCACTCGATCTCGACTCCCGCCTGCTCCACGAAAGGTCGCTCGCGAAACACCGCTCCGAGCGACTCAAGCCGCTCCCGTGCAGCCGTCGCCGTACCAACCTGGTGAAACTCGAGCGCGGCTGCAGCCTGGCGGGACGACCTTTCCCCCTCCTCTGCACATCGCTCGAGCGTCTGCTCAGCCTCCACCGCGAGGTCCACATCATCGGCCGCGAGCATGTCGCGGATGATCTCAATTCCACGGCTGGCGACCTCGAAATCGTCACCCCGAATAGCCTCCGCAAGCGGGGCAAGCGCAGGCCGCCCAGCATCGACGAGCGATTTCGAGGCGGCTTCCCGGCGGGCGAACTCGGGGGAGCCGAGGTCGTCGATCCAGCGGGCGATCGCGGCCGCGTCTGCCGCAGCGGCCAGGGAGTGTCCGCCAACGACAAAAACCAACGCCACAGACCTGAAAAATCGACTCACCACGAGCACCTCCAACGGATGTGACGAATATACCGCCAGAAGGCTCCCCGACCTGTGGATACGACGTCCTCTACCTTTCCACGGGGATACACTTTCCCTGAGGCGTCAACACCTCGCCGCTCCGGCTTTCCACTTTCGAATTTTCCCTTGTCTCTCTGCCTTACTCCTCCTGCCCGCGGCACCCCCCCGCTCCCAACATCCCGCGAGGAGATGCTCGCTCGCGGCTGGGACGAAATCGACGTCGTGCTCGTGAGTGGCGACGCCTACGTCGATCACCCGAGCTTTGCCAACGGCCTCCTCGCGCGACTGCTCGAGGCCGCCGGGTTTCGTATTGGCGTGCTCGCGCAGCCCGACTGGCGGAACTGCGAGGCGTGGCGCACGTTCGGCCGTCCTCGGCTCTTCTTCGGTGTGTCGGCCGGCAACATGGACTCGATGATCAATCACTACACGGCCAACCGAAAGGTCCGCAACGACGACGCCTATTCCCCGGACGGCCAGATTGGCCGGCGGCCTGATCGGGCGACCCTCGCCTACTGCCAGCGTTCGCGAGAAGCGTTTTCAGGGGTGCCAGTCGTAGCGGGTGGCGTCGAGGCGTCACTCCGCCGGATTGCCCATTACGACTACTGGAGCGACACCGTCCGCCGCTCGATCCTCCTCGATGCGAAGGCCGACATCCTCGCCTTCGGCATGGGCGAGCGAACGATTCTCGAGATCGCACGAAGCCTCGCCGCTGGTCACGACGTGAAAGCCCTCCGCGACCATCGCGGCGTTGCCTACCGGCTCGGCGCGAGTGAGCCGCCGCCCAGCGGACCAGGGCCCTGCTTCTCTGACACAGCGGAGTTGCCTGCGTACGAGCAGGTCGTAGCCGACAAGCTCGCCTTCTGCGAGATGACCAAGATTTCGCACCTCGAAACCAATCCCCACAACGCCCGCCGGCTCGTGCAGCGATATGGCCGTGAGGCCGTCGTTGTGAATCCCCCCGCCCTGCCGCTTGGTGAGCAGGAGATGGACGAGGTCTACGGCCTTCCCTTCACGCGGCGGCCCCATCCGTCGTATGGGTCAGCCCGCATCCCCGCTTTCGAGGTCGTTGAGACGAGCGTGCAGATCATGCGCGGCTGCTTCGGTGGCTGCACTTTTTGTTCGATCACGGCGCATGAAGGGCGGATCATCCAGAGCCGATCGAAGGATTCGATCATCTCCGAGATCAAGTTCCTTTCGAAGCAGCCTGGCTTTAAGGGAACTGTTTCCGATATCGGCGGGCCGACGGCCAACATGTACCAGATGCGGTGCAGCCGGCCGGAGGTCGAGGCGAAATGCCGACGGCTCTCGTGCGTCCACCCCACCGTCTGCAAGCTCCTGGGCACCGACCATGGACCGCTCAAGGAGGTGATGCGGGAAGCTCGCAGCATCGACGGGGTGAAGCGTGTGCTCGTGGCCAGCGGCGTTCGGATGGATCTCGCGAGAAAAGACCCGGAGTACCTCCAGGAGCTCGCGGCTCACCATGTGGGAGGCCACCTCAAGGTCGCCCCGGAACACACCGACCCCGAGGTGCTCAAACTCATGAAGAAGCCTTCGGCCGACGACTATGTTGAGTTCGACCGGGAGTTTCGGGCGGCCAGCCAGCGGGTCGGCAAGAAGCAGTACACCGTGCCCTACTTCATCGCGAGTCATCCGGGAAGCGGCGTCGAGGAGATGATCGATCTGGCCGTGTTTCTCAAGCGAAATAGCTACAAGCCCGACCAGGTGCAGGATTTTATTCCGAGCCCGTTTGATATCGCAGCGTGCATGTATCACACGGGGCTCGACCCGATGACGATGCAGCCGGTGAAGATCGTCAAGGGGCTTCGGGACCGCCGCATGCAGCGAGCCCTTCTCCAGTTTTTTAAGGCCGAAAACTGGTTCGAAGTGCATAAGGCGCTTCTCGAAGCAGGCCGCCAGGATCTCATCGGATCAGGCTGCGACTGCCTGATCCCCGACCGGCCACCGAAGGAAGCCCTCGACCGGAAACGCAGAGACGCGACGCGAGCCTTCACGGAACAGACCAGTGGCGACCACATCCGCGGCGAGCGACGTCCTCGGCCTCGCAAAAGTGTCGGGTACCGACCCAAGCGGGGCAAAGGGTAGCGACGGGCTTCGCGGAGCGAGCGGTGCGTACACTTGCCTTCGGTTCGGTGTTTGTCGCGGGAGTATCTTTGCCATGCGAATGCTGCGAGTTGTCATCGTTTTCGCGGCCGCCTTCACGGCGGTCGCTCTCTTCTCCCCGTCAGCCCACGCGGTGAGCCCGCGGAACCCCTACCGCAGCTTCAATCTCTCGGGCATCAACTACGGCTCGATGCAGTGGGAGCGGGCGCAGCAACAGGGAAAGCGAGTCTGGCCTTACTACAACACGCCGAGCCGAACCTCGTCACGAGGCGGCAACGTCGTCGTGAGCGGATTCAGCGGCGCTGGTGGCGCCGTGATGACCCCGAGTCGCTCGACGTCTCGATCACGGGGTGGCCTCTTCCGACGACGGTGACCCATCACGCCCTGGGCGGGTCGTCCTGATAGATGCGGTATTTCTTGGTGACGATCGCACCGCCTCGTTCGAGCGTCCGCTTCGAGAGGTGGTTGCTCTCGAGCACCCATGAAAACTCGGCCTCCTCCATGCCCCATTCGAGCACCGGCGGAATGAGCGCGGCCATGAGGACGAGCCCCACGCCCCACGCCTGATACTCGGGGACCACGTTCGTGCTGATTGCCCGCATCCGCTTGATGCCCCGCTTGTTCCAGAGAAGTTTCAGAAACCCAAATGGAAACAGCTTTCCGTTGATCGCCTTGATCCGCGGGTTGTAGTCGAGAAGGCAGAACACCGTGCCCACGGGCTTGCCATCGACCTCGGCCACGAGAGCGAGCTCCGGCACGATCAAGTGCTTGAGGCTCGCCGCCATGTGCTTCACCTCGCCTGGCGTGAGCGGCACGAAGCCCCAGGTGCCACCCAGGCTCGAGTTATAGATCTCGAGAAACATCCGCACCTCTTCGTCGAATCGACGTCGGTCGAGGGGGCGGACGGTCACCCCAAACCGCTCCTTGACCCCCGCCACCATCACTCCGAGTTTCGAGTCGAGCGAGGTCAGCATCGAGGTCTTGCCCCAGAACGCATAGAGGTCCTCGATCTTTCCGAAGCCACAGCCCTCGATGAGACCCGCGTAGTAGGGCCGATTGTGGGTCATCATGAAAAACGGCGGCGTGTCGAAACCTTCGATGAGGAGACCGCACTCGTAGTTGAGCGAGGGATTCACTGGGCCGCGGATCGCCGCCATGCCGGCCGCATGGAGCCACTCGCCTGCGGCGTTCAAGAGCGCCCCCGCGGCCGCGGGATCGTCTTCACACTCAAAAAAACCGAAGAAGCCGCGCTGCTCGCCGTATCGCTCGATGTGGCCGGCGTTCACGATCGCCGAAATCCGACCGACGTCACGACTTCCCCGTCGGGCGAGGAACGAGCGGCACTTCGATCGCTCGTAAAAGGGGTGCTTCCGAAAGCCAAGCAGTTCCTCCTGTGACTGAAGCAGCGGCGGCATCCAGCACGGGTCGTCGGCATAGATTCGCCAGGGGAGATTCAGAAACCGCTTCTGCTGGCCCCGCGTTTCCACAGGCTCGATGACCACGTCTGCCACGTCCGTCCCTCCTTGTGACCGTCTTTCAAAGTTGGCAGCCGCCGAGGAGCAACCGCCGCCGGCACCTCCCATCCCCTGTCATCGGCTGAACGAATTTGACAGCGAAAAACGTCCACCGATCTTCGGGGGGCGGCCTTACGTTCGTCAACATCGGCTGAATCCACCCCCCACTCAAAGTCGTGCTCGCTTCCATCCGAAGTAAAATGAGTAGCGGGTGTGCGCGACGGATCGATCGGCCCGGCGGCATTCGTTGACCTCTGAAGATGTGAGTCTGTGCGATGATCGCAGCTCGACAGTTTGATTTTCCAGGCACCTGCCTTGTCACCGGGGCGACGGGCCTCGTCGGCAACAACGTTGTCCGCCAACTCCTGGCACGGAGGGCCAGTGTGCGGGTGCTCGTGCGGGACGACAGCCCTGTGGCTGCGGACGCGCTCGCCGGACTTTCTGTCGAACGAGTTGCCGGCGGCCTCGCCGATGAGGCGGCGATCGAGCGAGCCCTCGACGGCGCCTCAGTGGTCATCCACGCCGCAGCGTTCGTGCACAATGGCTGGCGTCATGCCGAGCAGATGCAGAAGGTGAATGTCGAGGGCACCCGACGGATTGCCCGCGCGACCCGCCTCGCAGGGGCGAGACTCCTCCATGTCTCGAGCGTCGATGCCGTCGGCCTGCGGTTCGATGGCGAGCTCGCCGACGAAGACACGCCGCTCGGTGGAATGCCCGAGTTTCCGTATGTGGTCACGAAACGGGATGCCGAAGCCGTGGTCATGGACGAGGTCGATCGAGGCCTCGACGCGGTCATCGTAAACCCCGTCTACATGCTCGGGCCCTGGGACTGGCGGCCGTCGAGCGGCCGAATGCTCCTCGAGATCGCGGCCGGCAAGGGGCTCTTTGCCCCCCCCGGCGGCAACGACTTTGCCGATGCCCGAGATGTCGCGGCGGGCATCCTCGCTGCAATTGCAAGGGGTCGCACCGGGCGACGGTACATCCTTGGCGGCCATGGGATGACCTACCTCGATGCGTGGCGGGTGATGGCCCGCGTGACCGGTCGCATGCAGCCGCTCGGGCTTGCGCCCCGGCCATTCGTTCGATTCGCGGGATGGGTTGGGGATCTGGCCACGGCATGCGTCGGCCGAGAAGGACCGATCAACTCTGCCGCCACTGAGGTGTCGTTGATCCACCACAATTTCTCGTGCCGCCGGGCCATCGACGAGCTCGGCTACACATTCCGGCCAATCGAAGACACGGTGCAAGACGCCTGGGACTGGTTCCTGGCCCGCGGCTATGCGAAGGCCTTCCGCCCCGCCCTCGCGAGGGAACAAGGGTAGGATTGCGGCAGTCCTCCCTTCTGTCTCCGCTTGTTGGATCATGCCGCACATCCTCGTGGTCGAGGACGAGGATCACCTCGCCTTCGGCATCAAGTTCAATCTCGAGGCCGATGGCCATACCGTGACCGTGGCCGGTGATGGGCTGGCAGCGCTCGACCAGATGGCATCGGCACGCCCACCGATCGACCTTGTCGTGCTCGACATCATGCTTCCCGGCATGAGCGGCTATTCCGTTTGCGAAGCGATCCGCAAGGGAGGCAACAACCTCCCGGTGGTAATGCTCACGGCCCGCACGCTCGTCGAGGATCGGATTCGCGGCTTCAACGCCGGCACGGATGTCTACCTCCAAAAGCCGTTTGATCTCGAGGAGCTTCTCTCGGTGGTTCGCAACCTCCTCGCACGACGGGGACGTGACGCGGCGACCGCCGGCACGGATCGCGCCGGCGCGGCTGCCTACCGCTTTGGCTCGACCGAGGTGCACTTTGACACCTGGGAGGTGCTTGTTCGCGGCGAGCCGGTACGCCTGACAAACCTGGAGATGAAGCTGCTCAAATATCTTGTGGAGCACGAGGGCAAGGTCGTCCCTCGCGACGAGTTGCTCCAGAACGTCTGGGGCCTCTCCGGCACCTCGGGAACCCGCACGGTCGATACGTTTATGCTCGCGCTTCGCAAGTATTTTGAAGACGACCCGTCGAAGCCTGTTCACTTTCTCTCTGTCCGCGGCACCGGCTACCGCTTTGTGGCCGATCGTGCCGGGCGACCGGCCGATTCTTGAGCAGGCTCAGTGGCAACGATGCCTCGCTTCCCGTGGCCAGATCCGTGGCAGTTTGTGAAGCCGCTTGCGGCGGTGCTCATTGCCGTGGTCCTTGCCGGCATTCTCCGGAACTATCCCCGATACTTTCCGGCCGACTTTGCAGCCGACTTTCTCCGCGGCCGGCAGAGCCATTTTTTTGGAGGCTACCACTGGGCGTTCTACGCACATGTGATAGCCGGCCCGATCTGCTTGACGCTGGTGGTACTCCTCATGAGCGACCGGTTCCGTCGTCGGTTCCCTCAGTGGCATCGACGACTCGGCCGAGTGGTGGTGATCGTGGTGCTTGCTGTGATCGTTCCCAGCGGCCTGTGGATGTCACGATACGCAATCTCTGGCTCGGTCGCTGGCGCGGGTTTTGCCTCACTCAGCTTCGCCACGGCCACGACCGTGGGACTCGGCTGGCGATCAGCGGTCGCACGGCGTTTTGCCGAGCACCAAGTCTGGATGGAACGAACAGTCATTCTTCTCGCATCGGCGGTCGTCCTGCGACTCATCACAGCCCTCGCAACGCTCGCTGCCTTCGACGCCCCATGGCTCTACCCGGCATCCGCCTGGGCGTCGTGGATCGTGCCGCTGAGCGTTCACGCGGCGATCTGCCGCGGAGCTGCACCGCGGCAAGCACGAGAACCGGTGCTCAGTCGCCCAGCGGCGGCGAGTCAGAGGCGGTGGTGATCATCGCCCGGCGCATTTCTGGCGTGAGTGACTCCGCGTCACCCAGTGTCAGGGCTACGGTATGACCATCGCCGAAGGCAGCCATGGTGATGCCGCCGGCATGGTCAGACTCAAACGGAGTTTCGGTCCCCATTCGAAGAAACGCCTCCTCGTCAATATCGGAGGGCGCCATCCAAGGCACCGCCTGTGAGGACGGAACCTCCATTGCCAAGAGTGTTCGACTCGCGTTCGTAGCGAAATCGGCCTCGGAAACTCCACCCTCGGGACGAAAGAACCCGGAATCGGACACGACCACAACGTAGGTCGTGAGGCCAGTGGCGGCGGAGGAACTCGGGCAGCAGTAGATCGCGGGCATCGTCGCGAGGGCGGCTGCATTCACCGGATCGTCCCACGGCTTCGAGAGGTCGATCGTGTCGAAGAGTTGCTTCTCCTCAAGGTACGGCAGAATGAGCGTGCGCCAACTGTGGAGCGGCCGGCCCTCGGCGTCCGTTGTGTGTGCCGGAGGCAAGCTCCCGTGCTCCTTCGCGTAGATCCGAAGAGCCTGGGCGATTTCCCTCAGACAGAAGGAACAGCCCGTTCGCCGAGCCGCCTCGCGGGCACTTCGGACCATCGGCAGAAGCAGGCCGATAACAATCAGCACAGCCAGGCAGCTCACAACGAAGCAGCCGCAACCGCGTCGGCTTGCCTTGGGCGGTTGGCTGATCGTCTCTTCGGCCAAAAGTTCGCTCATCGACCGTCTCTTATTGCCCCAGGAGCTTCGCCGCAGACGCGCCTGGATCGGCTTGCTTGAGGAGTGATTCGCCAACGAGCATCGCACCGATACCTGCGGCTTCGAGTCTTTCGACATCGTCGCGGGTCTTGATGCCACTTTCGGCCACGACCACGACGCTGTCGGGCACGCGGTCTCGCAGTCTCAGCACATGGTCGAGGTCGGTCGTCATGGTCTTGAGATTGCGGTTGTTCACGCCGACAAGTGTGGCCCCGAGATCGAGCACCCTCCCAAGATTCTCCTCGTCGTGGATCTCGACGAGCGGCGCCATGCCGCGATCGAGGATCGCCCGGTAGAGGCTCCGTAGGTGGCAGTCATCCAGGCACTCCGCGATGAGGAGCACCGCATCGGCCCCGTGGGCCCGCGCCTCGACGACCTGGTAGAGATCAATGACAAACTCCTTGCGGAGCACCGGAAGCGGCACGGCAGCTCGGGCAGCTTCGAGATCAGCAAGACATCCCCCGAAGCCGGCATGATCGGTGAGCACCGAGAGGGCGGCGGCACCGGCGGTGGCATAGGCCCGCACGACCTCCTCGACCGTCGCTCCGGGTCGTATCTCCCCCGCCGACGGGCTCTTTCGCTTGAACTCGGCGATGAGCCGAATCGGAGGCGCGGCCGACACGGCGGCAAAAAAATCCCGCACCGGCGGAGCCGCAGGAATCATCGCTTCGAGAACGGCCAGCGGCACTCTCTCGCGAGCGACCGCTACTTCCCGTCGCTTCCGAATCACTATTGTCTCAAGAATGTCAGCCATGACTCGATCTTACCCGAAGCCACCGCCGACTCCGCTTCAAGCGGACACTCGCACAGCCTACGCCCCGCCTGCTCGGGAGTCGCATCACGCACATGCCGCACGAGGAGCGAGAGCCCGGAGGTGCGACCGG
>JBGTGN010000162.1:0-4995 GCA_041746715.1 Pirellulales bacterium
CGGGCCGAACGTCGAGCTCGAGGCCGTCGTCCTCGCCGCGTTCGAGTCGCTCCCATGCGATTGCCCCCATCGCGGCGTTGTCGGTGCAGAGCGACTTCGGGGGCACGAGCACAGCGAATCCTCGATGCTCGCCGAGCGCCACAAGGGCCTCCCGCAGCGCCGTGTTCGCGGCCACACCACCCCCAATGGCGACCGTGCCGACGGCGGTCTTTTCCACAGCAAGTTCCACCTTGGCGAGGATGGAGTCGACGACGGCCTGCTGAAACGACGCGGCGAGATCGGCCCGTTCCTGCCCCTGGGGCGGAGGCGTGTCGGCTGGCGCGCCCGGTGGCCGAACAAGATACCGAAGCGCCGTCTTCAGGCCGCTGAAGCTCAGATCGATACGATCCCGATCGGATCGCAACGGACGTGGCAGGCGATGGGCGCGTGGGTTTCCACCAACGGCGGCCCGTTCGATCTCGGGACCACCGGGATAGCCAAGCCCGAGAAGTGCCGCGGCCTTGTCGAAGGCCTCGCCGGCTGCATCGTCGATTGTGCCACCAAGACGCTCAAGGTCGAGGGGGCTATGCACATGGAAGAGTGACGTGTGTCCGCCGCTTGCCACGAGCCCGACGCATGGATACCGCATCGCCTCGCCGTGCGCAAGCCTGCACGCATAGAGGTGGGCGGCAATATGGTCGTAGCCGACAAGCGGCACACGAAGCGTCGCAGCAATGCCCTTCGCGGCGGCGAGGCCGACCAGCAGCGAGCCCACAAGCCCTGGCATGACCGCAACGGCCACCGCTTCAATATCACTCAGGCTGATACCCGAGCGGCTCACTGCCTCGTCGATGACGGGGATGATCCGTTCGATGTGGGCCCGCGAGGCGAGCTCGGGCACGACCCCGCGCCACCGGGCATGGAGCGCCTCCTGGCTCGCCACGACGCTCGCAAGGACCTGGCGATCACGGGTCACGAGTGCCGCCGCCGTCTCATCACACGTCGATTCAATCGCAAGCAGCGGCATATCACGAGTCTATCGCCAGACTTTTGATGCGGCCTGGATTCACATTCGAGGTGATACGGCAAACGACATGACCGCGACGCCGGATGCGTCGCCACTTCCCGGGGGAGGCCGTGAAGCTAGAAGTCGTACCACATGCCGATTCCCGCTCGGTTTTGGATCGCAAACGGGAATTCGTACTGCGGGTCCGAGCCGTAAAGATACTCAAACCCCAGCCGAAAGAGCTTCTCGCTACGGTCGCCCCGCCAGGCCCAGCCTGTCTGCACCGTCACGTTGCCACCAAAGTCGAGCTCCTCGCGGCTCATGCCATTGACGGCGAGAAACGGTGCCCCGTTGGGCCCGGTTGCCCGTGCCTGAATGAGCTCGATGCCGTATTGAAACTCCCACGGCTCCGAACCACCGTCGTTGTAGAACGACCAGCCAACTTCCCCGTAAAGCCGCATCCAGTCGTAGGCATACCACGAGTTACCCCAGACGATCACGTCGCGAACGTAGTTCACCCGCGGGTAGTTGGGGTGTCGAACCATCGCCTCGTCACCGAGGTGGGCACTGTTGTGGTAGTAGGCGAGCTTCGTCTGCCAGCGACCGATGCCGTAGACGAGTGGGATACCAAAGCGGAAGTCACTCGAACGCAGGTCGCGGTCTTCACTCGGATCGAGCCGCACAAACGCAGCGCCCTCAATCTGCACCTCGAAGCCCTGCGGATGAAGGACCGTGTCGGTGCCATACCGCAGGATCGACGCCCGGCCGCCGAGCGTGCTGTCCCACATCCAGCCGTTGTCAACCGCGGGATTGAAGGGATCGCGACCGGTGTCGTCATACCACGTTGTGGCGAATCGCGGCTCCTTGGGCCCCGCCAAGTAGCTTGTGTAGATGAGGTTGTTCGGAAGAATGTGCCACGACCAGGGACGTGGCGCCCAAAGATCGTCGAATGCGCCACGAAACGGCTCACCGGATTGCTCGTCAGCGTAGTCACCGACGATATAAGGTCCTTCGAGAACTACGGGCCCTTGGGGCTGCGTGGAAGGCAGCATCTCGATGGACTCGGCCGCTCCACCAGCCTGGGGCGAATCCACAAAGACGTATTCGTGCGCCTCCGCAGGCGATGCAGCCAGCGAAGCGCAGAGGACGAGAACCGTAGCGAGCGCAGCAGTTGCGGCGATCATGGTTGAGTATGCGACGGGCGAAGACGACAGACGGGACGACGGCACGGGCAAACCAGGAAAGCGGTTGCCTGCGGCCTCGGGGTTGCGACCAAGGTGCGGCAGCCGCGAGACTCTAGAGACCGTGGCGACTTCAGCCACAGACGAATTGATCGGCAGCCCCCCACCACGGCCCCCACGACGGGGTGACAGGCCAGCCTCACATTTCCGCGACGCGTCAAAGTTCCCATCATCCGAAGCAACCTCGTTTACCAGCACGTCGGCAGCCCCGTCTCCAGCCTGCCATACCTGGATCTCCAAACGTCACTTCCACCATGAAAAACACGAGCCAAACGCCCTCGCATCCGCCCGCTCCCGATACATCCGCCATGCTTCAGATCGCCTCGGCGCTTGGCCGCATTCCGAGCGGCTTGTTTGTGATCACGTGGCGCACCGACGAGACCGACCGGGTGATGCTGGCAAGCTGGGTGATGCAGGCGGGATTCGAACCGCCGATGGTGTCGGTAGCGGTCGGCACTTCGCGAGACCTGCTCACCGCCGCCCGTAGCGGTGCGTGCTTTGTGTTGAACGCCTTGGCTGAATCCCAGCGTGGGCTGCTCTCGCGGTTCGGGAAGCCCTATGCCGAGGGTGATGACCCCTTCGCAGGGATCATCATCGAGCGCACCGCCGATGGCGTGGCTGCCTTTGCAGATGCCCCCGCATGGCTCGCCTGCCGCATGGTCGCCGAAGCAGCGACAACCGGTGGCGATCACGTGGTGATTGTCGCTCGAGTGGAAGCGGCCAGCGGAACACACGACATTCCGCCCCTCGTCCACGTTCGCCGAAACGGGCTGAAATACTAACTATACGGATTCGCGGCCATCCATGGCCCGCGAATCCTTGCCCGGCCTCCGCCGGGAAGGGAGCGACGCATCCTGCGTCGCAGCGGAGGAGTTCGCAATGCCAAGCGAGTGGCTCATCCATGGCCCGCGAATCCTTGCCCGGCCTCCGCCCGGAAGGGAGCGACACATCCTGCGTCGCAGTGGTGGGTTTCCCTGCCGATGGGGCAACGCTACAGATACCGCGCTACGATCGCCCGGCCGCGGGATTCGTCACGCGTGCCATCGACGATCGCGCGACCGTCGGCGAATACGGAGAGCCGAATGCCGGGCTCCACCTCGGCGCGGAGGATCCACTCGTTGGCTGCTACTTCCGCCACCGCGGCGAGCTTTGCTGCCAGGGCCAGAAGGTCCACGCGACCGTCCGATGTGGCCGCCATCACCTGTACCGCCTCGCGGCCGCACAGCGGCGTCGCTGCCCCGCCGAGCCGGCCATCGAGCCACGGATAGTCGTCGGCACGGCACGTCGGGCAGCCTTCTTTGGCCAGGGGCGCAAGATCGACGGTTCGCCACTGACCCAACCACAGGTCAAAGGCGAGCATGCGGCCAGCCGTGCTCTCAGGCGCCCCAACAAGAACCTTGATGGTCTCCGCCGCCTGGACGGCCCCAACGACCATCGCTGCTGGCCCAAGAATTCCGGCGGTATCGCAGGTGGGAAGCGTGCCCGGCAACGGGGGCTCCGGCACAAGGCATCGCAGGCAAGCGGTGATCCCAGGAATCACTGTGAGCACACGGCCTTCGACCCCAATGGCACCGCCGTGCACCCAGGGAATGCGCCCACGACAGGCAATCTCATTGACGACATAGCGGGCTTCGAGGTTGTCGGTGCCGTCCACGATCACATCGACACTGCCGACGAGGGAAGCGGCATTCGCGGCCGAAAAGTCTGCCACCATTGGTTCAATAACAGCCGCTGAACTGATCCGCGCGAGGTGTCGTGCGGCGGCCACTGCCTTGGGAAGCCCCTGTGCCACATCGGCCTCATCAAAAAGTACCTGCCGAGGAAGGTTTGATACTTCAGGCACGTCGCGATCAATGAGTCGCACAAACCCCACACCGGCTCGCACGAGCGCCATCGCCGAAGCGCTCCCAAGCGCCCCGCAGCCCACGATCGCTACGCGGCTCGTTGCAAGCTTTTCCTGCCCTTCGATTCCAAGCGGCGGAAATCGTGTCTGGCGAGAGTAGCGTTCAGGATCGAGTACGGTCATATCACGAATCCTAACGCGGCCTCTCGGGCGCAACCAAAAACGCCAAATGCTGCTGTACGACCGGCGGGCCATCCATGGCCCCGGCGGTCTTTGCGGCCCTCCGGCCGCCGGTCGCACCTCCGGGCTCCCGTGCTCGTAGCCGCTGCGGTGTGGTGCGCCCGAGCAACCGGGGCGCTGTCGAGCGACTGGAGTCCTGGACCTCCGGGGCTTTGACAATCCGGGTCGAGTGCCAACCACAATCACCCAGTCCCGGAGGTGCTGGGCTCCGGGGCGCATCCAACGACGCTACAGGCTCGGGGTGGCCCGTGTCACAGAGCCGGCGTAGAAAAATGAGCGCAGCCTGGAGGGCGAAGCTCATTTTTTTTCGAGCGAAGCGACGGGTACGATGCCCGTCGCAAGCGTCCGGCGATGTGGCACGGGGCACCCCGAGCCACGGGTGACATGACCTCAAGTGCCTCTCAAGCGACGCCGCACAGGAACCCGGCCCAGTCCCACGGTACCGCCTCCAAGCCGATGGAAGTGCGCCACGACGCGAGGTCTGCCTGAAGGGCGTCACAGGGCGTGCGAGATGGCGCACCAATGGCTGCGTTGCGAGGGCGACACGCCACCATCGGCAGGTTCGGCGGCGCGAGCAGCCACACGGGATGTGGTACCGACTCGGCCGCAAGCGACACCACGACGGCGTCCACACCGGCGATGGGCTCTGGCGGCGGCTGCGATCCGTCAACTTCCTGCGCGACAAG
>JBGTGN010000163.1:0-18220 GCA_041746715.1 Pirellulales bacterium
GAGCCGAATGTCGCCTCCGCAGACGGGACACACCAGCGGGAACGCCTCTTCGATCTTCGCGAGGAGTTTTGCCCATGCGATTCGAGAGGTGTCGTGTGAACGGGGCTTGTCGTCTGCGTCGGAGCGTCCAGCCGAAGCCCCTCACCCCGGCCCTGGCCCGGAGGGTCCGCAGGGAGAGAAGGTGTGGTGTCGCCTCGCTTGCCGACGTTCCCGATTGCCATCGCGGTGACGCGCGGCCAAAAAATACCGCAGCCGTTTGGGTACGGAGATCACCCACTGGCGGACGGGAACTGGCGGAATGACGTGATCAACCAGGTGCGCGGCCGTCTGAGCCATGCGTCGGCCGTTGCACGATGGGCAGATGCCCTGCCCCTTACACGAGAAGGCGATCAGAAAATCGTGACCGCAGGAACCGCAGCGGGCTCGGGCGAATCCAAAACTGAGAATGCCGCAGCGGAGGTACGCCCGAAACTCTTCCTCGACGAAGGTCTCGACTGGATGCTCGCCAAGACTCCGCTCGGCGAGGCATGTCTCGAAGTGCCGGGAGACGACACGGTAGAGCGGCGTTCGCTCGGGGCGGCGTCGGGTGTAGTGCTCTGGCTGGCGGGGCGGAGTGCCCTGCCTGATCGCGCTGGGCGACGGTGCGAGCGAAGCCACGCGGAAGAACTTGCCACCCCCTCTTTCGATCGCATAGGCGAGGGTGAAGGCGCTGTTGATCACGCCGTATTCTTGGTCCGACCAGCCGATCTCGTCACGGAGCGTCGTCGCGAAGAACAGCAGACCGCAGATCAGCCAGCGGTAACTACGATACCAAGGCGGTCCTGTGCGATCACTTGTCCCCAAGATGGATGAGACTCCGATCCTTGCGTAGGGCCTTCACGTACTGGGCGTAGAGCGTCGCGATCCGGTGGTCGAAGTCGCTGTTTGCCGCCGCTTTCTGCCCCGCACTGAGCGGCTCGCAAAGGCTGTCGATCATGTCGTCACGAAAGGCCTGCAACACGTAGAACCTTTCGGCGGCGGGCGAGTAGGTCTTCTTCTTGTCCATGGTCGGACTGACCTTTGCGGCCGTGGGGCATTGAACGTAGCCGGAGAGCCCGGTCTTCTTGCCCTTTGTGATCGGCGTCGTTGCCGTGAAGTGTATGGCATTGGCGACCGACGTCATGAAGTCGTCGTCGATCCCCAGTTCCGGTGTCGATTCATACAAAAACACCAACCCCTGCGTGGTGTGGGAGTAGTGACCGAAATCCTCTGTCCTCTTGAAGATCGTACAGCCATCGGCCTCGCGAGGCTCCCCCTCACGAGGCGCGTAAGGATAGTAGAAGTGCTTCTCGCCGGCGACTTTGGTGCACAAGTGGCCGCGGCTGAACCAGTACTTCAGATACTCCTGGATCGTGTGACGGTAGTGGTCGATGGCCGGCTGATACTCCTTCGCCTTCTCAATCGCCTGAAGATCCGTGAGTGCCGCCGTCATCATGGCGAGCGTGCCGATTCCGTTCATGGCGCGGTTGAAAGCGCGCTCTCGAAAGTCGTCAGCTACTTTCTGCGGCACGCCCATTTCAGGATCGACCGAGGCGCTTCCTTCATAGGTCGGCTTCAATACGGCAAGCATCGTCTCGAGAAAGCCCTTGGCCTCCGCGATCTCTTCCTGGCTGATCGTGCCCGGATACTTTCGTGCCAACTGCAGCGTGATTCGAGCGCTGGCCGCCATGGAAAACATGTAGGCGAGACCTTCAGGATCACTCGCCTTGAGCTGTGCGGCAGCGGGGAATTCGGCCGACAGCTTCTGGTAATGCCGGGCCGACTCGAGAAGAAGGTCCCGAATGCGTTGGTCGCCTGTGGCGCGATAGCCCATGGAGAGCTCGAGCCATCGACCGACCGGAAAGAAAAATCGCATCGTCATGAAATTTTCGACGGTTGCGACTGGATCGGTGAATTGCAGCTCCTGAATGCCGTTGCCCCCGTCGAGCATTTCCTGGACAAAAATCGTTGATGCCTCCTTGGAAGGCAATGCGTCAGGGGAGAGGGGTTTGTGCACCCACCCCGCGGGGGCAACGAAGCTGGGCGGAGCGGGGAGTTTGGCCCACTCTGCATCGGACACGGTGGCGAGACTCGGTCCCCGCTCGATGCAGTTTTCGCACACGACGAATCCGTCATCGACCCACTCTTTCCGAGCCCGTCGCACGTGACTCCGATCGGGCCAGTAGCGATGGCAACCAGCGACGTGCTTGACGTTCCGTTTTTCGTTGTTGCCACAGAGGACGGTGTCGTCGGTGAACGTCTTCTCCGGATGCTTCCGCTGGAAGCCATGCAAGCAGCAAGCCTCTCGTCCTGATTGCCCCGATTCGCCGATGCGGGCGCCGGCTTGGTCGGCCTCCGCCAGCGTCATGGTTTTCTTCTTGTCTTTCAGGATGAGAGAGGGGCAGTCTTCCGCATGGACGCGGAACCACAAGGCATCGCAGTAGACCTTGGTGTCGGGATCGTAGTCCGTCGCCTGTGCCTCCCTGCTGCCAGCCGTCGCAAAGGCAGCCAGCACCAAGAAAGCCACCGTCCCTTCTCCAAAACCCTTGCGTGTGTTCATAGTCGTCCGTTTCCCTCGTGCTTGCTCAATTGCTGTCACCACGGCCGCTGGTCAGAACGCCGAGAGATCCACCGGCTGACCGTCACCGGACGCGATCAAATGCTGCCAGGTGCGGTATTGATTCACATTACAAGTGTCTCGCGGCCCACACGTGACACTCCCGCTCTCGACATAGTCGCCGATGAAGTGGACGCTCCCGTCGGCAAAACCGACGACGATTCCGCCAATGTGGCTACTGCGAGGGAAGGACTGCCACGTGGGCGAGTTATCCGCATGCATGCACTCCCGCTTTGCGCGGTCGATGCCGATGGCGACGCTGACGACGGTTTCGCCCTCGGGCTGATCGTCGGCGTCTGGTTTACAAATGTTGGGCCCTGGTATCGCCGGTTGGACGTTGTTGCCGTATGAACACACGGAGCTTGCGCCACACTGCCCCATCGCCCAGGTTCCGCGGATGTCCAGGGGCACAAGGCCGGCCCGCAGTTCAAGAACAAGCATGGTATTGCTCGTGCCGTCACGTATCTGGGCGATGGTGAGTGCCTCATTCGCTCCCATGATGCCTCGCTGCGTTGGTCGCCACAGGTCCCTTGTCGATCCGTTGCGAAGGGTATCACCGGGGTTGAGCATGCCGATGTTGGCACCGTAGTTGCCGCGGGCCCATTCCCCGCCGGCCCGGCTGCATGCCTGGCTCGCATTTGGCTCCGATGGACAACTCATGACGCTTACGCGGGTGCTCCGCGGCAAGCGATTGAAATCGTGGGCGACAGGCTGCGTGAGATCAAACGCGTCATACAAGGTCTGCTGCTCGAGATACGGCAGGACCATGATGGTCCAACCCGGCCGCAGTTGATTGGAGTACGCGACCGGGTTCCCGCCCGGCTGCGTCGTGATCGCCGGAGGAAACGCGTTGTTCGATGTGTGATAGGCGTGGAGGGCAATGCCCAGTTGCTTCATGTTGTTTTGGTATTGGATCCGCCGGGCCACTTCGCGGCTCGATTGCACCGCCGGCACCAAGAGGGCGATGAGCAGAGCGATGATCGCGATGACCACCAGGAGCTCGACGAGCGTGAAACCGCGCGGCGCCGAGTTTTGAGAAGTGTGCATGGGGTTCCCCTCCTACTTCTTCTTCAAGCGGATCGTGGCGATGCCATCGGACGTGCGATACGTCAGCGGTGTGGTTGAAACTTCGGTGTACTCGGCGCGGAGAATGTCCGCCGGCTCGCCGTCAGGCCGTAGGTCTGCACCGTCACCTTGTGCTCCCCTGCCACCACGCCGTCGCCATACTTGTGGCTCGTGACCTCATTGATGGTTCCCGTGGCGAGGTCGACTTCTGCCACGCCGGGACGCGGGTGCGTCTTCGGATCCTTGGGTGGAATCAGTGGATGAAACGCCACTTCCAGTCGCGCCGCCTGGATGAGCGATTCGTCGTCGTACTTCACCGTACCGGTGACCTTGCGGTAGCTGAAAGGCTCATTGCTGCCGCAGCCGCTCGCTGTGACGAGCCAAACAACCCCCAGAATTCCCACTCGCCAAAATGGCGCGACGACACACCAGCCGCGACTCGATCGCATAGCTTCTCCCTCCCCCATCATTCGTCTCAAGCCGAGCTATCGCTCAACCCATGCCCGCATCAGACCGCGGGCACTACAAACTCTTCCCGCCCAGGAACCCGTAGGTACCGATTCGCCACGTCGGCATGGTCGCCGACAAACGTCTCTTGTGTACTGTCAAATGCGAACTGCGGCCCCAGCCGCATCGAGTCGAAAGCTTGCCGGCCTTCGTGAACGGCCACCAACCATCGCAACTCGTTCCAAATGCCAGCCGCATGGGCGCCCTTTACCTTGACGGCCGCGTCCTCTTGGCCCTGGCTTCGCAGGTCGTTTCCGGCGCGATAGGCGTAGTTCGCCAGATTGCACCATGCGGTCGAGTGATGTCCCACCTCCGCCGGCGCCGTGAGCGATCCCGGCGAAGCGTTGCGAATCGCGTCAACAAAATTCTGCTGATGCGTGATCATCCCGTTGGTACCACTGATCTCCTTGATCAGGGTGCCGTCCGCATCAAAAAACTTGGCATTGCCACGCTCGCCCTCCATGCGCCCCGCTTCGCCGTAGGCGATGTAACCGCTCGCGGGGCCAAGGCAGGGCGGAGGCGTTTTGTTCGCAGCATCGGCCGAGATGTTTGCGACGCCGATCACGACAGGGATCGATCCCGTGTCGAGCATGGCGAAGTGGATGTTGGGCGTGTTGCCGGCATCGTGCCAGGCGAACCGTCCGCCCCCCGCCACGACGCTCTTCGGAAAGGGAATCGCGTCGCGAAAGACATTGTTGCGTACGTCATCGACGATGTGGACGCCCCAGTTGCCCATCTCGCCGGCACCGGTGTTCCAGTCCCAGTGCCAGTCGTAGTGAAATTTGTCGCGGTAGATCGGCTGATCCTGGGCAGGACCGAGCCAGAGGTCGTAGTCGACAGTCTTTGGCGGAACGAGCGGTGTGGCCCGTTTGCCGATGCCGGGCCTCAAGCCAAAGCGGTTCACGCGAACCCAATCGATATTGCCGATCAGCTTCTCGTCGTGGAGCAGATGCTTGATCTCGGCCTGCATCGGAGCCGACCGCTGCTGTGTTCCGACCTGGCAGATCTTTCCATACTTCTGGGCGGCCTTGACCACCTGCTGCCCTTCCCAGAGGGCATTGCACAGCGGCTTTTCGACATACACATGCTTGCCGGCCTGCATGGCCCAGATGGCGGCCAGGCAGTGCCAATGATTGCCGGTAGAAATGACGACCGCGTCGATGTCGGGCGAGTCGAGCATCGCACGCAAATCGACGTACCGCTTGGCCTTTGGATACGCCTTGGCCTGCGCGTCGATTAGCGCCGTATCGACATCGCAGATGCCGGCAATGTTCACGCCGGCCACCTGCTTGAAGGCGTCCAGAAGTGTCACGCCGCGTGATCCCAGACCGATCATGCCCAGATTCACGTGTTCACCTGGACCAGGACCGGCCCACGCGTGCGGCGCGATCGCGGCCATGCCTCCGGCCAGGAAGCCTCGCTTCAGGAACGTCCGCCGGGAAGTGTGTGTCATGATGCCGCGCCTTGGATTTGGCTCGCCTCGTCTCCGAGAACAAGTCGCGGCTCCACCATCGTCGTCACGTTGAGCGGGGCATTGCGATCGTTGATCCGCGAGACCAACTGCTCGACGGCGCGGCGACCAATCTCTTCGGGTCGCACATCGATCGACGTCGGCCGGGGATCGAGGGCGTCGAGCGCCGGAATGTTGTCGCAAGAAACGATCTCGATATCCCGACCTGGCTGGATACCACGGCGCCTGAGCGCCCGGTACATCTGGATCGTCAGGAGGTCACGGGGAACGAAGAGGCCCGTGGGCATCGTCCCTGGTGTCGCCACGAGCTGATCGACAAGTTCGTCGAAGGACGTTCTGCCGCTTTCCGATGGCGGCGCCCTGTCTTCAATGTTTGAACCGGTTGAAAGTGTCTTGAAGAAGACCCCTGCCTCGCGGGCGGCTTCCTCAAAGCCCTCCGTTCGCGCCGAGAATCCAAAATGGCCCGGGTCGCAATCGACCGCAGCGATGCGCTCGTGCCCGCGGTCGATGAGATAGCGACATGCCATTTCGCCGATCTTGTGGTTGTCTGGCGAAACCCGATCGCCCCAGTAGCCCCGCTGCCGCCGCTGGCTCAAGAGCCAGACGCAGGCCGGGTAGCGCGACAGCTTTTGGCGAACGTTAGGGGACGGGGGAGGCCCATACATGAGAAGGCCATCGACGCGGCCCGCTACCACACTCTGCGGCAAGCTTCCGGCCGAGGTGACTTGGCTAAACATCACACTGAAACCGTGGGCTGCGGCCTCTTGTTCGATGGCATGCAGCACGCGAGCCGCGATGGGGGACGCGGCCAGGGTCGGCGTTTCACTGACGAACAACACGCCGATATTGCCGGTGCGAACGCCCGAGGCCTTGGGCTTGGGCCCGCGACGCTTGGCCGGCGGGACGTAGCGAAGTTCCCGCATCGCCTCGCGCACCCGCTGAACACTGGCGGGCGAGACGTCGGAACGGCCGTTGATCACCCGCGACACCGTCGCGTGCGACACCCCTGCCAACTTGGCTACTTCGACCATAGACATGGGCCGGAGCCTAGCAGCGAACCGAGCTGCCAGCAAGCAATTATCTTTCAGATAATGTACGGCCATTCTTCCTCGTGGTATGCCGGACCGCCTCCACAAGACAGCAGTCAGGGCGTCTTACTCGCAGGAAACAGCTTTTTTTGATACGTTTTTTGCACGCATGACAGGAGTCTGAATCCTTCGTAAGCGTGGTTGCACCCGCCGTACATTTCTATTGACACGTCCTTTCGCCTTGGTATGCTGTGCCCAGATCGCGGCCAGGGTCTCGATGGGGCGAAGGGCGTTCCACGGGGTCGCTGCGACGGTGGTGGGGCAGCTCAGCACGGCGGCATCACGGGGAGGAAAGAGGCATGAACACGTTCATCAAGGCGGAATCGTCGCTCACCGCGCGGCATCGGCACGCTCAAGGGACATCGGCCGAGATGTCCTGGGCCATCGTTGTGAAGATGTGGGCCCTTGCACTCGCCGCCGGACTGCTCACCGTACCCTCGATCGTCGCTTCTGCAGCAACGATCTACGACGGTGCGGGGCCCATCGACAACTCCGGAAATTGGAACAACGGCATTCCCAGCACGGTCGGAAATCCGGGCACGGTCAACTTCGCAGGCGATGCTGGTAATGGCAGCCTGCGAAATGGCACCTACTTCATCACCCAAAGTGCAGGTACTTTGTACACCAGCTTTGGGGGCATTGGGCTCAGTGCAGGCAACTGGGTTTTGGACGGCGGCTCGGTCCTCGCCCAGAACAACGACCTTACGTTGTCCTCGTCGCAGACATTTACTCAAAACAGTGGCACCGTTCAGGCTGGTGCTGATGATTTTTTTGTGACCTCAGGCGCGTCGTACGTGCTCAACAATGGAACGCTGACGGTAGGCGATGATGCCAGCTTCACTGGCGGCTCTATCACGATCAATGGCGGGACCTTCACTTCGGATGTCTTCAATAGCAACGTAGGATCTTTCACGATCACCGGGGGTACGCTGAATGTGAACACGTTGGGAAACACCTCGGGCTCCCAGGATGGAGGCTTCACAATGAACTTTAATGGCGGGGCGACCACGGTAACGGGGAGCTTTGGCCTATTCGGCGACACAACTCCCAATGCCGTCGTCTTCGGGGGCAATCAGACTGGTTCGCTCACCGCCGCCGGCCTTGTCGGCACAGTTAACGGCACCATGGACTGGCTTCCTGGAAGCCTCATGGCAATGACGATCACCGGGAACACGACGTGGGCGGAAACGGAATGGACTGCTGATCGGATGTTTTTCGATGGCGATTCTGGATCTGATCTCGGGCTAACCTGGGCTGACGTGATCAATCCGTCGGTTGGATTCAACAGCGGCGGCGGGACCTACTTCGACTGGGACGGGGGTACGAACACCCTCGCTTTGGTCACAGTACCAGAGCCTGCTTCGCTCGCTGCGGTTGGTCTCTTCGGCTTGTTGGGTCTTGGCCGTCTTCGTCGATACCGAAACCGGATGAGCGACACGAGACGCCGTGCGGTTTCCGAAGGACTTCAAGTAGAAGTCGTAGAGCGATGAGTTCGAGCGACGCGCTGTCGCGTTCGTGCCCCACCAAAAGTATTCGATCGCGGGACCGGCCCGCGCGGTGGGGTGGGTGAGCCGAACAACGCG
This sequence comes from Pirellulales bacterium, assembly GCA_041746715.1. Classification (GTDB taxonomy): domain Bacteria; phylum Planctomycetota; class Planctomycetia; order Pirellulales; family UBA1268; genus QWPN01. Next base: position 8,350 of record JBGTGN010000163.1, read on the forward strand.
ATCGGCTTGGCGACAACTCGAACGAATCAACGCGGAAAAGCCGCTCTGCCACTGAAACAACATCGGTAACAAATCCAAGGGATCGACACCATGACGCGCCGCTTGATTAAAACACTCACGGGGCGAATGCTCCTTACATTGCTTGCATCGCTATCGATATCCCTGACCTGCATTCATGCAGAGGAACCCCTCGACTATTCCAAGTACGGTCGGAAGGGCGCAAAAGCCAGGAAGGCTTGGCTCCAATACCCGGAGGTGAAGTATGACCCGAACACCATCGTTTATTGCGACGCCCTGTGGATGCGGGTGCATGCAGCGGACAGCCCCAAGTTGATTCTCAAAGACAGAAAACGAACCATGACGCTCGAGCAGGCGGACAGGGAGGGCTGGCGCATCGGGGAATCCGGTCAATCGGGACGGGAGCGCACCAGCTTCCAGGGATACCGTCGGAAGCATCCGGAGAAGCTCATCCCTGATGATGCTCCCGGCGTCGTTCAAACAATGAAAAACGGAAGTTTGAAATGGCAACTCGCCGGATGCCACCGTTTTGTCGTCAGCAGCGAGCACACGCCCATGACCAAGAAAGAAGCCTTGGACGCGGGAGCGTACGTGTGCGAACACTGCATCGAGCGTGGACCAAGTCTCACCACGGTAGACATGGAAGCACTGAGGAAAAAACCCACCCCTCCCGAGTTCACACCTCCCGCAGGATGGACACCGCAACCTTTCTCCCCTGATGCCCTCCCTTCAAAGCAGGAAATTGACCTTCTGATCCAGGAGACGCTGGCCCAGGGGTACGGCATCGAGGAAGCGCCCTTCAAAGATCCGCTGGCCTCTCTGGAAGAGTTCATGGGCCGGCGGTTTTTCTTTCCCGTCGGGAGCTGGCTGACCTTCTACCAGGCCTACCGGGCCACCGGCGACAAACGTATCCTCGAGGCGCTCCGTGTGTCGGCCCGGCATTTCCGGGATTTGTCGAACGAATATCCTGATGTGGCTCAGTTAAAGGCAAAAGATCCCGAAGGCATGGCCTTCATGTATTCCATGGCCGTCTCTGCGAGGCTGACCCTCCAGTTGGCGCGGAAGCATCCCGATCAGGTCAGTCAGCAAGAGATCGACGAGGCCGAAAGCTTTCTCAAGGCTGTGGTTTCCACACTAAAGCCGGTTTGCGAAGGGGATGACGACCTCGATCCGGAAATGGGCATTCCAAAGGTTCTGGCTGATGATTTCCGGAGCCGCGCGTTCAATCGCGCCTTGAATGGGATCGGCACGCTCGCCATGGCAACGGCCGCTCTCGAGGACTTGCAGGCGATCCGCAAGACCACCGCGTTTGAGCCGCAGATCGCCCGCTACAAGACGTGCATCCAGGAGTATTTCAAGAATTGGAAGAAGGAAGGATGCTTGTACACCGAAGCGGATGGCAAAACCTATTTCTACTATCCGTACAGTGCCGGAGGAGGCACGAAAAGGGTCAATGGCCTCCTCCTCGGTGGGGCGGATGACCAGGGCCATTTTTCACACTCCATGCAAGGGGTGATGCTGGTGCATGACGCGACCCCGGAGCTCGGCGCTGACGACGACTTCATGACAGCCATCGCCAATTCCATCTACCACAATTCATATACGAAGAATGGATCCATTCAGTGCCCCTCTGCCGACAAGCTTCAGCCCCTGAGCCGCAAGGATTTCAGCACATCGATCGACCGGTTTTATATGTTCGAAGCTTTCAGAGACGGCGTTATCGAAGGCCAAAACTCCAAGCTAAAAGGGGGCAAGAAGGTGGAAACGACTAGCCAATATTCCCACCGGCTCAAAACCCTGCATGCCCAATACCTCAAGGCACTTCGAAAAGACCGGAGCCTGATTCATCTCTAGCTGTCCGTGGAAAAAGTCATCCATGACCCTGCCCGTGAGGGCGTTCCCCGCCCACTTGGCCGACCGATGGGGCGGTTTCCCATGGTCGGCAACCGCCGCTTCGTGCCGCGGAGCACTTGTTCCACAGCCTGCCAACGCTCAGCAGCTTGACGGACGCTACCCCAATGGCACGCTCATCTCGTACGAAATCTGAGCCGGTCCGCGTTGTCTTGGCAGCCAGCGCCGTGGGTGTTTCGCACTGGGACGAGGTTCGACGCGGGGTCATGTCCTATGCCCAGCAGGCTGGCTGGAATTTCCTGACCGACCATGACGACGCCGCCACGACCCTGGCCGACTTCTTGAGCTGGCCGTCCGACGGAGTGATCGCCACGGTCACTTCGCCACGGGATGTGCAGCGAGCCAAGGCATGCGGACGCCCGGTGGTGAACATCTCCGCTGTTCTGGAAGACGCGACGCTGCCGCAGGTGACGTTCGACAACTACCGCATCGGCGAGTTGGGTGCGGCGCACCTCCGGTCATCCGGCTACACGGAATTCGCCTACGTCGGGTTGGCAGGCGTGCATTTCAGCGACGAGCGCGCCCGTGGCTTTCGCGATGCGTTGGCCGAGGATGGCAAGCGCCTTCGGCGGGTCGATCTCCCGAGCATGCTCGGCCTTCGGAAGCACTCCGGAAGCGAGGTCGATCTTGGTGAGTGGGTGAGCCAACTCCCGGAAGGCACTGGGATTCTGGTGGCGACCGATTCCCGGGCCGAACAGGTGCTGCGGGCTTGCGCGATGGCGGGCCGTCGCGTGCCTGCCGACCTCGGGGTGCTCGGCGTGGGCGACTTTCGCGACATCTGCGAGAGGTCATCGCCTTCACTTTCGAGCATTCACCGGCAGGGCCACGAGGTGGGCCTCGCCGCCGCCAAGGTGCTCGCAAGGCTCATGGCGAAACCGCCGCGAGGCACCGTGGCTGCGCAGGTTTTCCTTCCACCGGCCGGCGTGGTGGCCCGCGACTCGACCGCTCGCGCATTCACTGGCACCACCCTTGTGGCCGAGGTGGCTCGCTACCTTTCCGAACACGCGTCCGAGCAGTTCGGCATGGAGCGGATTATCGAATCGTTTTCGGTTTCAAGGCGAACGCTCGAGCGAGATTTTCGCGCGGAGTTGGGCGTGACACCGGCTGCGTACCTCCTCCGCCTCCGCGCCCAAAACGCGATCGAATTCGCGACGAAACACCCCGATGCCAAGCACGCTGCGATCGCCACGGCCACGGGGTTCACCGACGACCAGCACCTCCGCCGCACGCTCCGACGGCTCGGCCTCTCGTTGCCCACCGAATCGGCCGGCGGAAAATCCCACGTCACGGGCGACACATGAATGGGAATCGTGTCGCAATTTGACGGGCGATACGTCGCATTTTGCCCGTTGCTCTCGGCGTCCCCTGGTTCGATACTGTTCTTGGTACTGGGGTGGGAGAGTCGCACCTCGCATCGTTCTCGGGATCCTGAGCTCCGGGGCGTGATGCACCAACCCGTTTGGTGGAGCAGCCATGCACACGAGAATTCGCATCCTTGTGATCGTCGCCGCCGCACTCGGCAGCCATGTATCAAACGCGTCCGCAGCAACGGTTTTTACGAATGCGGATGTCGCGAACAACTTCGTCAGCACTGCTGGAAATTGGGACAACGGCCTACCAACCGGCGGAAATGCCGGCACGATCAACATTAACGCCGGCTACGACTCGAGTGTTGTCCTCGACGGCTATGACGTCACACACACTGGCGGGAACCTCACGAGAAGCACCGGCCTTGGCGCCTTATCACTGGGCAACGGCACGACATGGGTGATGAACGGCGCGACGGCGGCAACCACCAACACGCGAGGCTTGAGTGTGCTGACGGGTTCTCAGTTCACCCTCGAGGATGGCAATGCGGATCTCACCAACAACAATACGGACACCCAGACCAATGGCGTCGGTTCAACGCTCATCATCAATGGCGGAGCCATGACCATTGGTCGGGATTTTATCGTCAGAAATGGCGGCGTCTTCACGGTTTACGGCGGTACGCTTTCGGGAATTGACCAGATCCTTACTCAGAACTTTGCCACCGCGGCAGGTGGAATCAATTTCAACGGCGGATCCACGACCGCCGACAACTTCCAGTTCGACAATCCCGGTGGCAACACCGTCACGTTTGGCGGATCGACCGTCGGATCGTTGTCGCTGCTCGTGGGCCTTGGCAACGGCGCCACCCTCAATTGGCTCCCCGGCTCGCTCATGAGCCTGACAATCGCTGGCGCGGACCAGGCCTTCTATGAAGGCCTTTACACCGCCAACACGCTTCGTTTCGACGGATCGAATGCGGATCCATTTGGTGACAAATTCCAAGTGTCCGGCAGCACGCTCTCGCTTGTCCCGGTTCCCGAGCCCGCATCGCTCACTGCGAGCGGGCTCGTGGGGCTGCTGGTTCTTGGTCGAATTTGTCGCCGAAGCTGCAAGCCAGAGCCGTGCGCGCCGCGGCGGTGACGAGTGGCATGGTTTCGGAAAGCATCACTTTGTGAGGAGCAACACACGAATGGCAATGATCTTTCAGTCGCGCGTCGCGGTTTTCTGCTGTCTTGGCGTTCTGCTCCTTGCCGCGGGCCTTCGGGCGGCGGAGAAGCCGCCAGGGGATACCGTTGTGTATCACATGGAAGGAAAAAACCGCGTACACGTGGCCCAGTGCAGACGGCTGCCAAAGGATCCAGCAGAGCGCGCCAAGTACAAGACAATGACGCTTGCGGAGGCTGAAGCAAAAGGTCTTCCGCTCTGCTCAAAGTGCCCAGGCAGCGACACGCCCGGGAAAGATAAGGACAAGAAGGACAAGGACGCAGGCAAGTTCGACTCGTGGGTGAATCCGCCGCGCGACGAAGCCCAGCGGGAAACCTTTAAGCCCGACGCTCGGGCACCCCTGGTGGCCCTCGGCTCGGACGGCAAGCTTGTCTACAAGCCATACACCGACAAGGGTGACCGCGTGCTTGACTGGTCCCAGTGCGGTTACAGGCGGAGCGAGACCCCGATTCCTCATGTGCCCGTCGTCGAGACCTTGGAGCCGCTTGCCGCAGAGGCCAGGCAGGTCGGCACGATGAAGTATTCCGTTGGCCCAGACAGCCGGGCGCGGATCCAAGAGGCGCTCGACAAGGTTGCCGCCAAGGAGCCAAATGCCGAAGGCAGCCGCGGTGCCGTGCTTTTGAAGCAGGGAACCTACTACCTCGAAGGCCCGCTCCGCGTGCCAAGCGGCGTCGTGTTGCGCGGAGAAGGCGATGGCACTGACGGCACGGTGCTCATTGTCGATGATGGAAACGGAACCGGGCTCGTGATCGAGGTGGGCACGCCTGGTGCCAAGATGGAAGAGGTTGGCACGTTCGTTCGGATCGCCGATGCCTATGTGCCGTCGGGAAGCACCCATGTGACTTTGGACGACTCGAGCTCCTTCAAAGTAGGCGACTTCGTTGCCATCAAAAAAACCGTCAACCAAAAGTGGATCGATGACCTCGGCATGGGCGAGCGGCTGCAGCACATTCGCGGGGGCAAGGAAGGCGAAGGAAAAAGGCCGTGGAAGCCCGAGAGCTACCAGTTTCGGGTCTGCCGCCAAGTTACAGCCATCATTGGCAGTCAGATCGTCCTCGATGCAATGCTGCCGCAGTCCCTCTCCGACGAGTACGGCGGGGGCGAAGTCGCCAAGGTGAGTCTCGACGGCCTGGCCCGTGAGGCTGGGGTCGAGTCACTCCGCCTCGTTTCCAACTACGACACGTCGGTGACAGAGAACAAGAAAGACACGAACTTCAAGAACTACCGATCCGGCATCGTGGTGATGGGGGCGAGCGATTGCTGGATTCGCAATTGCTCGGTCCTCCATGTGAGCCTCGCGGCCGTGAAGGTGGATGACGACACGCGGCACGTCACCGTGCGCGACGTGAAGTGCCTTGAACCTGTCGGGCCGGTTCGAGGTGGCAGCCGTTATGCCTTCTCCGTTGGGGGCGGCACGCTCCACCTGTTCTACAAGTGCTACTCGGAAGACGGCCGACATGATTTCGCGGGCGGGTCACGGAATCAGGGACCGTTTGCGTTCGTCAATTGCCTCGCAGTGCGTGGCGAGCAATCGGAGCCGCATCACCGCTGGGGCACCGGTTTTCTCTATGACCGGGTGACGACCAAGGACGGAACGCTTGCCGCCATCAATCGCGGCGACTCCGGCAGCGGCCACGGCTGGGCCGCCGCCAACTCGATGTTTTGGAACTGCGATGCCAAGAGCATCACGGTGTTCGATCCGGAGACTCTCGGCGAATGCAACTTTGCCGTTGGCTCCGCGGGAAAGCCATTGGAGGAATACGACCCGAAGGGGCTTGTCTACGCCAACACGCGGGCTGGCTACTGGGGCACCCCGAAGGAAGGCAAGCATTTCGGGTATGCGTTGATGGGTAACGGCTACATCGAAAGCCCGGACGGCCAGGTCAAGCCGGAGAGCCTTTTCGTTCAGCAACTGATCGACCGCATCGACGAAGAGCAGGCAGTTCGGGTACTCGAGGAACCTTCTTCGCCGCATCAGGAGGCACGGCGATGAAGCGTTCCCAGATGCTGCTCGCGATCGGAATTCTCGGGAGCCTCCTTTCCCTCGCTGCCGTCGCAGAAGAGACACAAGTTCTGCTCGAAGACCCCATGACGGGAGACTGGCGCGACAACTGGTTCCTTGATGGCAAAGAGGCGACGCTTCGCAACGATGCAGACGGCCTCTATTTTGCCGGAGGAACAATCGCCAAGTGGCACGACGCTGAAAAGTACCACGCCCATCATGCGGTGCTGTGGACGAAGCAAGAGTTTTCGGGCGATATCCGCATCAGCTTCGAGATGACGCGAAAAGACGACGGCGGCGGCACCACACTCCTCTACATCCAGGCCCAAGGCATCGGCACGCCCCCCTATGCGAAGGACATTCGCGAGTGGAGCAACCTTCGGGAAGTCCCTCAGATGTCGAAGTACTACCTCTCCATGGATCTCTTGAGCATCAGCTTTCGGGAGGACCTTCGCCTCCGGCGGTATCCCTGGAAAGACCCGGACGGCAACTCGTATCCCGAGAATGGGCTCGTCGAGCCGAAGCTCGAGTATCGCGAATTGGCCCCAGGAGAATCGTATTTCGTCGTTGTCGAAAAGCGCAATCCCCATGTCACGCTGCGCATGTATGGCCGCGACCGCGAAAAGCCCGAGGTGGAGCACACCTGGGACATGACGAAGGCCTCTGAAGGCCGTGATCCCCAGTGGATTCAAGAGGGCCGCATTGGGATTCGGCACATGGCCACGCGGCAGCTCACATACAAGAACTTCAAGGTCGAGCAGTTGGGCAACTGAGGAGACGACCCATGATCGACAGAAAGCGCGGTTTTACGTTGGTCGAGCTCTTGGTCGTGATCGCAATCATCGCCGCGCTCGTGGCCCTGCTCGTGCCCGCGGTGCAGGCTGCCCGCGAGTCGGCTCGTCGGATGCAGTGCTCCAACAACATCCGGCAGATTGCTCTCGCGTGTCACATTCACGTCGATACCCACAAGGTGTTTCCGTCGTATTCGGCCGAAGGAACAGCGCTCAGTTATATGGGTCAGGTGCTTCCCTACATCGAGCAGGCGAACGCGTACAACCTCATCGATCAGACACAATCCTGGAGTCATGCGAACAACCTGGTCGCGCGAGAAACCCCGATTCCGATGTTCCAGTGCCCGACCACCGGCAGCAGCCTTCCGCTGCAGGATTCCGCCACGGGTTCCAACACGTCGATTCCTTCCTCTCCCCTGCGTGCCCACTACGCTGGGATTGTGGGAGGTGGAGTGGGTAATGGAGTGGACGCCAACGTGGATCCCGACTACTTGACCGGCATTCTGCAGCTTTGGAACAGAAGAGTTGGCTTTGCCTCAATTCGCGATGGCTCAACGAACACCATGTTGATCGGTGAGCAGTCGTGGGATTGTGGCCCGAGCCGAGCGTGGATCGTTGGCACCACCAATACGAACTACAGGAACAAGGGAATCTACAACGGCGAACTGGTGCGGTACCCGATGCGACTTGCTCACCGAGAGGACGGGTCGCCTTTCGAAAACAGCGAGACGAGTCTTGGCAGTCGGCACATAGGAGGAACCAATATCGCTCTCGGTGACGGATCAGTCAGGTTCCTCGGGGAAGACATAGCTTTGGATTTGCTGATTTCGCTGGCGACCCGCAACGGACGTGAGCTTCTCACGCTCGAGTAGTTCGTTTGGTTCAAAAGGGGCACGGGGGACTTTTTGAGTGTCACACGTGAGGGATCATTTCGCGCTCTTTGCATTGCTCGTCATCTGTTGCTGCATCGGCGGTTGCCAAGGCAAGCCTATGGGGCGAGTCGAAGGTGTCGTGACGCTCGATGGCAAGCCCCTTGCCGGAGCCCTGGTGTACTCCGTTCCCGATCGTGGTCTGGGAGCGAAGGCCAAGACGGATGCAAACGGCCGATTCTCCCTTCGCGAGACCGGGGCACGAACCGACGGCGTTTCCGTTGGCGTCCACAAGATCGGCGTTTCGAAGGTTGACGAAGGAGCAATCGTCGCCGAAGACGAGACACCCAAACAGTTGCTTCCCTCAAAATACGCCGATCACCTCACCTCGGGCTTGAGCGTCGAGGCCGTTGCAGGAAAGGTCAAGCAGTTCGACATCGAGATCCGCTCCCGCTAGAGCGCATCCGGGATTAGCGTATCGCCGGCTCGGGGGCGGCAAAAGTCGCTCGCTGCGCGAGTCCTTCGGATCGTCGCCGGGATATTTCCCATCACCTTCTGTGGCGATTCATGGCCGCATGGGGGAAATCTCCAAGGCTCCTCGAGCGTTCGCCGACCCCCTCGCCTACCTTTTCTCGTTTGCCACCCCGTCGCTACAGCGTCGTCGAATGCGCTCTAGCTGACTGTGGGCGAAGTGCTCCGCCGCACGAAGCGACGGTTGCCGACCATGGCAAACGTCGGCTTTCCCATCGGTCGGCCTCGGTGAAAAAAGGTCATGGATGACTTTTTCCATGGACAGCTAAGATCAAGGGTATGACAACGGTCACCCTACAAATGCCCGACGAGGTTTTTGCCCTCCTTCGGGAGGATCCGAGGCACTTCGGGCAGGAGCTCCGACTTGCTGCCGCCATGAATTGGTACCGACACGGCACCGTGTCCCAAGAGGTCGCCGCTCAGGTCGCTGGCTTGGATCGCACTGACTTTCTCCTGGCGCTCGCGCGGCAGGGCGAGGATGTCTTTCAAGTCGACTTTGGCGACCTCGCTCGGGAGCTTGGGGATGGCTGAGGCCTGTGTCGTAAACGCCTCGCCGCTCATCTTTCTCGCCCGCGGTGGCCACTTCGGACTGCTTCGGATTTTCGAGGGCCCTGTCTACGTGCCCCACGCCGTCACCGAAGAAATTAGCCGCCGCGGTTCTGCTGACCCAACGGCCCGCGCACTGGCAACCAACGATTGGATTGAAGAGATCGCCGATGGCCCTATTCCGTCAGCGGTCCATGCTTGGGCGCTCGGGCCAGGCGAAAGCAGCGTGATTGCCGAGGCGCTCCGCCGCCCAGGCGTCAGGGCCGTGATCGACGACCTCGCTGGCCGAAAGTGTGCGATCTCACTCGGCGTTCGTCTCGCCGGCACCCTCGGGATCGTGCTGCTCGCGCGGCGACGCGGTGTGATCCCTGCTGCCAGACCGGTCATGGAGGACCTGGTGGTCGCGGGGATGTTCTTGTCGAGAACAGTCCTCGACCGGGCGCTTGCCAGCGTCGGTGAATAGCCTTGCAACAGGTTATCGATGGTTTCGCTTGCCATCCACGCTGGGCCCCGACAGCGGTAGCACGAGGACGGTCAAAGGCACTTCCGCAACTGGTGGCCTGGTGCTGGACGGGTATTGAGCATAGCGGGTGGCGTGGGAGACGGTTTTCGGGCTACGAAACAGGCTTAAGTGACCGCGAAAGCCCTTGCCAAACGGTCGATTTTCG
>JBGTGN010000164.1:0-26427 GCA_041746715.1 Pirellulales bacterium
CCGGCGTCGCAGCAAGGCTCGCAGCAACCGGCGTCGCAAGCAGGCTCGCAGCAGCTACCGCAGCAGCTCGCGTGCTTTCGCTTGCACTTCGCAAACAGCCCCTTCAGGCCGCCGAAAAGGTCACGCGACTTGCACTTCCGAGCACCGCAGCAAGACGAACCGCAGCAGCTATCGCAGCAGCCGGCGTCGCAAGCAGGCTCACAGCAGCCGTTGCCAGCGTCGCAGCAGGGCTCGCAGCAGCCGGCATCGCAGCCAGGCTCGCAGCAGCCGTTGCCGGCGTCGCAGCCAGGCTCACAACACGAATCACAGCACGAGGCACAGCCCTTGTGTCCGAGCATCCGGTCGAGGAGCTCAAACCCATAGGACTGGCTACAAACGGTCACGCTGAGAACCAGCGCGCCGAGATACATCATTCGCTTCATCGAGCCACATCTCCTTTGCTTGTGAATCACCGGTGTGTTCGTCCCGCTCGCGACGCTGTCACCCCGAGGGTGTGATTCACGAACTCTCGCGACAGGCCTGTCGAGCCATTCCGTGACTCGAGGGATCCGCAGGTTACTGTCGCCCCCTGGTTGCCCGACGGGCACAGTGATGCCCCGGGGGTCAAGGGGGCTATCGGCGGTGGGATCGAGGCGGCTTGAGGGTGCTCGACGTATTTTTTTTGCGGGCATGCGGCCCTGCGCATGGGGTAAGAAATGCCATGCGCACCGCTTGTTGGAGGCGTGCGGGAAGGCATCATGCAACCGTTCCATCTTCGCGCCGCGCGGCCGGATAATCGTCAGGGTTTGCCACTCTTCGTGTGATGTTGGCAAACCTTGCGGCCCCTGCGGTGTGCCTCCTTCTTGTTGACAGCGTCTTCCTGATCGATACACTCGCCCACTGACTCTGGTGGCCCGTTAGAAGCCTCTGCTTCCAACAGGCAAACAGGGAACTCCGGTGTGAATCCGGGACGGCCCCGCCGCTGTATTCGGGCGATCCTCGGTTCAGGGAAACCTGGCCCGAGGGAGAGGGCGTTCGCATTCGAGCCATTGCCGCTGCTGGAACGCCTTCGTGGTGTTCCAGTCGCTGCGAGAAGGCGTGCGATCGACCTGAGCTCGTGAGTCAGAAGACCTACCAGGTGTCATGAGCTTGCCAGACTGCGAGGGCGGAATGGTGGGCACGGTCGCAGCCGCGGCCGGTCGCGTTGTCGCCAAGGATCCGCTCCTGCACGTACCCGTGTCCGTCTGAGTCCCTCTGCGCCTATTTTTTGGCGTACGAGCATGGCTGACGGAGATGGTACGGATGCAGCCGGTACGCCCATGGTCGGTCGGTTCATTCCCCGTCGCGGCTTTACGCTCGTCGAGCTGCTCGTCGTGGTCGCCATCATTGCGACCCTCATCGCCCTGCTCCTTCCCGCGGTGCAGAGTGCCCGCGAAGCCGCCCGGCGGACGGTGTGCAGCAACAACCTGAGGGAGATTGGCTGTGGCATCCACGGCCATGAAGCGGCCCAGGCCGTTTTTCCGGTTGGTTGCCTGGGGTGTCAGGGGCCCCCATTTCCATTGCGGCAGATTTCCTGGAACGTCTTTCTCTTGCCCTACATCGAGCAGTCGGCAGCGGCTGCGGGTTTCGACACAACGTTCTCCTATCGCAGCGCAGAGAACCGAGCCGCGGGGAGCGTCGTCATGCCGCTGTTTCTCTGTCCAAGTGTGTCGCGGACCACGCGGAAGGGGCCGACCACCGGTGACCGAAATGGTAACGGTCAGTGGGATCCGGGCGACGACCTCGCCTACACCGACTACGGCGGCATGTTTGGCGTGGGCTATGCAGTCCCCCAGCCGCTCCCATCACACCGCGGCGTCATGCAGTACGAGCGGCCCACATCGACCGCACAGATCACCGACGGCCTCTCGAACACGGTCCTGGTTGCCGAATGCACTGGCCGCGGCGGCACCTACCAGTCGGAGTGGGCCAACGGTCAGAACATTTTCGACCAGTGGAACACCAACGGGATCAACCGCAGCCAGAACAACGAAATCTGGAGCGACCATCCCGGGATGGCCGGCATGGTGTTCTGTGACGGGCATGTGGACTTTCTCCACGATTCGATCGATCAGGCTGTTCTTCTAGCCCTGCTCACACGTGCGGCAGGCGACGGCATCGGGCAATGAACAACGGCGGGCGCCTTCCCGCATCACCAGGAAAGAGCTTTTTATGATGACGAAAACGATGCGATCAATGGTGCTTGGCGCGGCGATGGTCGCAGTGACCGCCTGCCCCGCACGGGCGGACTTTGTGACGGTCAACAGTTTTTCAGACATCGGCGTCTGGGCTGGCTCGGGCGAGAACGAAGCTGGCTTCGTGCTTCAGTTTGGTGATGCTCAAGCGCCGACGTCGATCGCCTGGGGGTACCGCTGGGACGGATCGGCATCCGCAGAGAACATGATTTTTTCCATCGCAGGATCAGTTACGGGAGCCGCTCCAGCGCCTCCGGCTGGCCTGGACAGCCGTCTTGCCATCGATGTCGTGGAGTTTCCACCGTTCGGATACTTCGTGAATACGATTACCTATGACCAGGCTGGCCTGCCCTCGGAATGGTTTCAGGGATCCCGGCAGATCATTGACACCTATGTCAATCCGCCGACCGACGGCACATATCCGGCGTTCTATCTCAACTCTGGTGCGGGCGGCACATGGAGTGGTCCGACCATGAACCTTGCCCTGTCGGGCCTGGGAATGAGCGACACCGTACTTGCCGACGGCGGCTGGTACGCGTTCGTGCAGTCCGACGGTTCTGCTGATCCATTCGCGTTCACGCAACCCGTCTCGGCGGTGGCAGTCCCAGAGCCGGGTACATGGGCGCTCGCTGCTGGTGCGGTCGTGGCCGGGCTCATGATTCGGCGGCGTACTCGCGCGACACAATGAACGGTGACCTGGTGCCACACCGTGACGCGATTGTTGCCCACAATGCTCGGGCGTGGGATCGGCTCGCCGACAAAGGTGCAGTGCTCGCGCGGCCGGCCGCCGACGAAGCCTTTGACGATGCCCGCGGTTGGCTTGGAAGCGGCGGGCCAATCGGCCGCACGTCATGGCTTCCCGCACGTCTCGCGGGTCTCGAGGTGCTCTGCCTCGCAGCGGGTGGCGGCAAGCACGGTCCGCTTTACGCTGCCGCCGGGGCGAATGTCACCGTGGTCGATCTGTCGCCAGCCATGCTCGAACTCGACCGGCTGGTGGCCCGTGAGCGTGGCATCGACCTCGAGGTCGTGCAGGGCTCCATGGATGATCTTCGGATGCTCGGTTTGAATCGCTTTGATCTCGTGATCCATCCCGTGAGCACGTGCTACCTGCCAGGCGTTGCGGCCGTGTTCGCGTCCGTGGCGATGGTCACTCGGCCCGGCGGTATCTACGTGAGCCAGCACAAGAGCCCATCGAGTCTTCAGGCGTCGCTCGTGCCAAACCCGGCGGGCCGCTACGAGGTTGTTCACTCGATCGATCGCCGCAAACCGCTCCCACCCGAATCGCCGACTCGCCTCCGCGAATCGGGCACGCAGGAGTTCATTCACTCGCTCTCAGCAATCCTCGGTGGCATTTGCCAAGCGGGTTTCGTGATCGAAGATGTCTACGAGCCCGACCAAGCCGAGCCGAAGGCTTCCGCCGGGGCGTTTGGGCACCGAGCCAGCTTCGTGCCGCCCTACATTCGCGTGCTTGCCCGACGCACGGGGAATCGGGCAGTCGTGACGCTGTCATAGCGGTTTGGGTTCCCGTGGGACAGCGAGGCCAAGCAGGCACTACACTTGCCATCCGCGGCTCTCGGCTTTCCGTTCTCGGCCTTCTTGTCCATGCTCCTCCTCATCGACAACTACGACTCGTTTACCTGGAACCTCGTCCAACGGATCGGGGAGGTCGCGCCTGATCTCACTGTCGAGGTGCATCGCAATGATCTCATCACAAGTGATGAGATCGCCGCGAAGGCGCCCTCGCACATCGTGATCTCACCCGGCCCATGCACGCCTGATGATGCAGGCATCTCGTGCGATGTCGTTCGGAGGTTTGCAGGACGGATGCCGCTCCTCGGTGTTTGCCTCGGCCATCAGTCGATCGGTCAGGTTTTTGGGGGGAGCATCGTGCGGGCCAAGCGTCTCATGCACGGCAAGGTGGACTTGATCGAACACACAGGCAAAGGGCTCTTCGCAGGACTGCCAAACCCGATCGAAGCCACGCGGTATCACAGCCTCGTTATCGATCCACCAACCCTGCCAAAAGACTTTGTGGTCGATGCATGGTCCACGGCGCCAGACGGCGCGCGGGAGATCATGGCCATCCGCCACGCCACGCTCCCCGTGTATGGAGTGCAGTTTCATCCGGAGAGTTTTCTGACGCCCGCCGGGCACGACCTCCTGCGGACGTTCCTCGGCCGCAGCTCGGCCAGAGCCTGATGCCGCCCCATCGCCTGCCAACCCCCCGGGAATCCATGGCCATGATCGAGCTTGCTGAGGCAATTGGGCTCGTCGAGGCAACGGCGCAGCCACTTCCGCCACGCCGGCAGCGGCTCCTCGACGCCTGTGGTCGCAGGCTCGTCGAGCCCATTGTGGCGGACGTCGATTCGCCCCCGTGGAACCGCGCGATGATGGACGGGTTTGCGGTCCGCGATTCGGACTTTTCAGGCGAAGGCCCCACGGACGTCGAGCTCGACGTTGTGGTCGATCTCGCCGCAGGCGACGTGACGAGCCTTCCGCTGACCGCGGGAACGTGCGCTCGGATCATGACCGGGGCGCCGCTCCCCGAGACTGCCGACGCCGTCGTGCCAATCGAGCGAGTGATCCCTGGCGCGGGCAGCGGACACGCCGGTGGGCGAGTGCGACTCCGCGACGACCGGTACGAGAGTGGGCAGCATGTCGCCATGCAGGGGGCTGCCTTTCGCCGCGGCTCGGTCGTGCTTCCATCCGGCAGCCTGTTGGATGCCGCGGCAGTCGGCCTGGCTGCCGAGGCCGGCGCGACACACGTTGTCGCCGAGCCGCGTGTCCGCGTGGCGATTCTCTCGACTGGCAGTGAGCTCGTTTCATGTGATGCCACGCCGGCACACGGCCAGACACGCAACTCAAACGCGCCGATGCTCGCCGCGGCGGTATCACTCCTCAGAGCGGAGCCCATTGAAATGGGAATCGCGGCCGACAAACCGGAGGCAATTCGAGCGGCCGTCGCTCAGGGATTGGCCGCCGATGTGCTCGTGCTCTCCGGCGGCGTATCGACAGGCGACCTCGACCTCGTACCGGCGGCTTTCACAGCCTGTGGAGTAGAACAGGTGTTTCACAAGGTGCGGCTCAAGCCGGGCAAGCCGGTCTGGTTCGGTATCCTCAGACGGTCTTCGGCGCCGCCGACGCTCGTCTTCGGCCTCCCGGGCAATCCGGCGAGCAGCCTTGTTTGCTTTGAGCTTTTCGTTCGGCCGGCCCTCCGCATTCTCGCGGGCCAACCGCGATCCGCGTGGCATCTTCCGCGAAGCCGTGGCACGCTCGTCGCAAGCGTGAAAGGAGCCGGAGACAGGCCGGTGTTTCTGCCATGTCGCCTCCGCGACGCCACGGGAGTTGTTGAAGCTGAGCCGTTGCCGTGGACAGGCTCCTCTGATCTTCTTGGCCTTGCGTCGGCCGCGGTGATCCCGGGCGCCGTGCCAGGCTTTATCGCGCTGCCAGCAGGAAGGCGAGTCTACGAGCCGGGCGAAGAGGTCGAGGTCGTTTTCCGGGGCCCATGATTAGCCGCCAAAGCCCACGAGACCGAGATCACGAAGTTTTGCGAGGCACTCGTCCCGCTCGCGGCAGCGCTCGAGGCCCAGCCATGTGGAATCCTGGGCCGCCAGAAATGCTTCCTCGGAAGCGGGCATGCCCAGGCCCGTGGACGCCAGCCGGCGAATCACCTCGCGATCGAGCCGCGTGAGCCGGACGGCCTCCATGCGGTAGTCGATGAAGGCCTCCCATACGAGCGGAAAGAGGGGGGCGACGATTTCGTGGCCGATCGTCTCGGCATACCGGCGGATCTCGAGCTGCGCGTGGGCGTCCATGCGGAGCGCGAGGAAGTGGAGGAGGTTGTGGAGGTCGATCTTCCAGTAGGCCTCGGTGTAGGTGGAAAGCGGGAGATCCTTGCGGGCCTGCTCGCGGGCGATGCCGGCCTGGAGCCGTTCGTCATAGACACGACGAGCCATGGCCTGAAGCTCGTGTTCGGCCTCGGTATGCTTGTGACCCGTATCATCCGACATGACATCGCCCGACCCCTGGCGGTTGCTCGCGGCCTGGGTGCGCCACTGGTCGGCTGGCGTCGCCTGCATCGCATCAATCGCGAGCGAATACCGCGTGGAGTATTCGTTTACGCTTGCGGTGCGGTGGCGAATCCACTGACGCCAACAGTCCATCGGCACGCGAACAACGAACTTCAGCTCGACCATCTCGAAGGGCGTCGTGTGGGCATGCCGCAGGAGGTAGCGGATGAGTTGACGGTCGTCGCTTACCTTCCGCGTGCCCGCGCCGTAGCTCACGCGGGCCGCCTGAACCACGCTCCCGTCATCCCCCATGCAATCGACGAGGGCCACGAAGCCGTCATCGAGCACGGGAAGCTTCTTCCAGCGGAGACTCTCAAGAAGCGTGCTGCGATCCGCGGTCGCCGGGGCGTCTGAAGGAGTCATGCCGGGTCACATTCCTAGGGGATGTCAAAGCCCCACAGAATGCGGCACGGCCGGCGGGCGGTCAATCCTTGGCCAGCAACTCTTGGAGGAGCGTGGCAAGTTGGCGTGCGTCGTCCGAATCCCGCACCCTCGCGACCCGCGAACCAGGAACGCCAAGCTTCTCGAGTGACACCGAGATGCTCTCCCAGAGCTTGGCCCGCTTCTTGCCCTCGGCGAGGTAGAGGTCGGTGACCTGCTCACCGAGTCGTTGGAGGAGAACCGTCTCGAGGTTGTCGTAATACCGCTTGACGATCGACTTTTGGTGCTTTGTCAACTGGGCCATGGCGGCGAGACTCTGCGGGCGGGGGCGGCCAGGGAGCCATCCCGTAGCGGGTGGCGGGATACCGACCTCGTGGCTACAGTATCGACTAGGAGATAGTCACCGGTCGAGAGAAATCCATGCCTACGATCACGTTCACCAGAGAGAAGAAGGAAATCCAGGTGCCGGCCGGGGCGAATCTCCGGGCCGAGGCCCTTCGGGCGGGAGTCCAGCTCTACCCGGGAATCCACAAGATTCTCAACTGTCACGGTCTTGCTCAATGCGGTGCGTGCCGCGTTCTGATCACGAAAGGCATGGAAAATACCAACAGGAAGGGCTTTTTTGAGTCAGGCCGGCTCGCGGTGTCGCTCGCTGCGATCGGCCACGAGAAGGAAATGCGGCTGGCCTGCTGCACGACGGTCGATGGGGATATCACCGTCGAGACAACGCCTCCGATGAATCTCTTCGGCGAAAATTTCTTCAGCTAGCGTGGCGATGTGAAGGAAGTCATCGCCATCGTGAAGCCGTTTCTAGCCGAGCGGGTGCTCGAGGCGCTCAAGCTGGCGCCGCTCGAGGCCTGTGCGGTGCGGGAAGTGAAGGGCTACGGTCGCCAGAAGAGCTATCTCGATCAGTACGGCGACAGCGAGTATGCGCTGGCGTTTCTTCCAAAGGTCGAGATTCAGCTCTGGGTTGATGACGCCCGTGTTGCCGAGGTCGTTGAACGGATCACCGCTGCCGCCCGCACGGGACGGATGGGCGACGGCAAAATCTTCGTGTTGCCGGCTGGGGAGCATGTGAACCCTGGGTCTTCGTAGAGGCGACGCATGTGTCACTCCATCGGCGCCCACTGCTTGAATGGGGCCTCTGTCGGGTCGCGTGATTCTCGCTCCTTTTTCAACTGAGGTGGAGCATTTCACCTCAGACGCGGTAGAATCCTGGGCCCTTCTTGGGATCGCTAAAATTCGCCTAACCCGCAAGGTTTGCCATGCCTTTTGATGTGAGCCCGTTCCGAGTCGCCCTTGGCACCACCATCTCGCTCGTTGTGGTGATCGCCGGCTTTGCAGGCCGCCCGGCGCATGCCCAACTGGACTCCATCGCTGCTGATCCCATCGGCTCGCCCCCGCCGTTTGAGCCGGTGGGGGAGGCCCGCCTCGCCAACGCAGCCGCCGATGTGCGGGAGTCGCTCGGCCCACTGCGTCGCCTGCTCGACCGAAGTCGTAGTGGTGCCGGCTGGCGGAAGTATCTCGATTGGCGCGAGCTTGAGCGGCAGGCCGCTTCCGGTGCGAACGCCGACGTGGGCACACTTGTGCGACTCTACCGCCGATTCGACTCGGGCGAGAACGGCCTCGAGATGCCGGCGTTTGCCGCCGTGCGACGGGCCGTCGGCAGCTATCTCGAAGCGGCTGGAACCGCCAGCAATCCCGATGCAGAAAAGGTCTACACGCAGCGGCTGGAACGATTGGCCGCTGCGGTAGCCGAGGCAGCCAAGGAAGGGACACCGCAGTCCCTCGATTCCGTAGGACCGACGCTCGCCCGCCTCGAGGAATCGGGGCAGGCCCCCAGGGTCGTATCTCGACTTCGGCGCGCCCTTGGGATGCCCAACCTGCTCCTCGAGGTGAACGAGGATCTCCTCGGCCGTTCGGTCAACAGGGTGGTAGACGAGACGGCGCCGATCAACGAGATGCTCCTCGGCGCGCGTGTTCACGGTACCGGCCACACAACAGGGTTCGTGCTCCTCGACTTTCAGCGATCGGATGAGCGGGCCGTGATTGATCTGGTGCTCACGGCGACCAATCACTCGCAGACGCAGGGCACGAAAGGCCCGGTCACTGTGCATACGCTCGGTACGGCGTCGGTCGATGCTCGGAAGCGAATTTTTGTGGACGAGGCAGGAGTCACGTCGAACCCGGTCGATGCGCATGTCTCGGTATCGACGAAAACGGCTGGCATCGGTGTAAACAAGAAGTGCGGTGCGAAGCTCATCCGGAAGATCGCCAGCCGCAAGATCGCCCAGATGCAGCCACAGGCTCGCGCGATTTCCGAGCGACGTGCCCGCGAACGCGTTCAAAGCCAGTTTGAGGCTCAGACGGCCGACGTGCTCCGCAAGGCTGCCCGTGACTACCAGGTGAAGTTTCGCGCGAGGCTCAAGGACCGTGGCTGGTACCCGGAGATGCTCCATATCAATTCCGACAACAAGCACCTATTTGTCACTGCCAGGAAGTCGCTGCCCGATCAGGTGGCCGCGTTCAGCCGGCCCCCAGCCGTGGCGCCTGCCGCCGTGCTTTCCGGTCGGATTCATCAGTCGTTCTTCAACAACCTCGCCGAACAGGAGCTGGCGGGTCGCACACTCACCAAGGAGGAGCTCGAGAGCCAGATGAAGAAAGCCGGCCGCACGATGCCTGAGTCACTCGAGAGCGAGGCAGACCAGCCACCGTGGTCGATCACGTTTGCCAAGCGAAAGCCGGTCGAGCTATCGGTGGGTGACGGCACGGTGAAGCTCACGGTGCGTGGCAGTCGCTACACCTCCGGTGACCGCGAGTTCGATGCCATGGATGTTTGGGCGACCTACAAGGTCGAGTCAAACGCGGGAACGTTTCGTCTCGTTCGTGATGGCGACGTGGAGATTTATCCACCGGGCTTTGTGCCTGGCGGCAGGAACAAGCTCTCGGTGCAGCAGACATCGCTGCGTGGCATTCTCCAGAAGCGGTTCAACAAGGTGTTCGACGAGGTCATCGACGTGAAGCCCCTCGAACTGCCTGGTGAGCTCGAACCAATCGGCCCGCTGCCGATGGAACAGCTTGTGGCTCGCAAGGACGGTTGGATCGTAGCCGGTTGGCGGCAGCCCGATGCCGTGGTCCCGTCAGCGATGACGGTTGTTGTCGCGAAGCGATGACGAACGCCGATCTTTGCCGAGCGGTGGACGCGGCGGTTGCCGGCCAGTGGCACGATGCCCACGGGATCGTGCAGGCCGACGAAGACGATCCGATCGCATGCTGGATTCATGCGGTCCTTCACAAGATCGAGGGCGACGCCGGCAACGCCCGCTACTGGTATCAGCGTGCCGGTCGGCTCGACCGTGTCGATGACGAACCGAACGCGGAGCTCGCTGCCATCCGCGACGCGCTCGACGGCTAGTGTGGCCTCGCTTCGATCACTGGGCCGTCGGCAGGACGGGCTCGATCGGGCGGATCCAGATGTTTCGGTACTCCACCGGGTTGCCGTGGTCCTGCAGAGAGATCGGCAGGGCGTCGGCATGCGGTTCATACCCTGCCGGCACATGCCACTGCGTGCTTCCCTTGATGACAGTGTCGGAGTGGATCGCCAGGCCATTGTGAATCACGCTGACGCGACCTGGCGTCTCGACAAGCCCATCAGCGGTAAACCGTGGCCGTGTGAAGAGGATGTCGTACGTCTGCCACTCGCCGGGAGCACGGCAGGCATTCACGGCCGGCGGCTGTTGCTTGTAGAGGGCTCCACATTGGCCGTCTGGGTAGGTGAGCGGGCCATCGGTGCCGTCCGCATAGGAATCAAGCACTTGAATCTCGTAGTGGCCCATCAAGAAGACGCCCGAGTTACCGCGACCCTGTCCCTTGCCCTTTGGGGGTGAGGGCATCCGGAACTCGAGGTGAATCTGGCAATCCCCGAAGGCTTGCTTCGTCGCGACCGTTCCCTTGCCGACCGTCACGACGCCGTCGGCGACCTTCCACTGCTCGGCATTGTTCCAGGCCGACATGTCGCGACCATCGAAGAGCACGATCGCGTCGCTGGGGATCGGTGCGGGCTCAGCCGGCGCCGGCCCGGGATCGACCACCTTCGGCCGAGGCCATTCGATTGCCATCCGCCATTCGCGGGTCGGTTTGTGCTGACTCCCGCGGAGTTGGAGCCGTCGGTCCCGGAGGGAGGCTGTGATGAGCCGTGCCTTGGCCTCTGCTTCGGCGATCGGCATGCCGGACTTCATGCCGGGCCGAAGGTGCCCGGCCGCCGCCACGTAGGCATCACGGAGCATCTCCATCCGCTTGGTCACGTCTGGGAGAAAGGGTGCGAGCCGTTCCGGCAGATCGGCCGCCGCCGCAGACGACTCGTCACCGAGCCCCGCGATCACAGCCCGGGCGATCTCGAGGTGCCCTTCGTCGCCCGGATGCACGCCGTCTTTGGCGAACGCAAACGCGGGATCGCTCTTGCGGCGAGCCTCGAGCGCCTGCTTCATCGGCCCGTGGACATCGATCACGAGCCAGCCGTCGGCCCGTTTTGAGACAAGCCAATCGGAATAGGTCGTGAGCACGGCGTCGTAGTCGGTCTCACCGGCTGGGCGGTTCTTGCCAGGGGGGCCGCCGTAGACCGAGGGGGTGAGGTGAATGATCGTCGCGCCAGCCTTCTCGCACGCCGCATGGAGTCGCTCGATACCAGCCTTGAAGGCCGCGAATCGCTCGTCGTCAAGCGGCCGATAGATTCCGCAGTTCATTCCATAGCACGCCACCACGACGTCGGGGCGTGCGAGCCTGAGCACCCGATCGAGCCGCTCGGCAACGTCGGGTCGCGGAAACCTGCCGCCGGCATGCCCATCTTCGGACAGCCCTGAGACCGTCTCGCTCGGCAGACCGCAGTTGATGACATCAGCCTGAAGCCCTTCGTATTCCATCCAGGCCGCAACATCTGCGACCCATTGGCCTGCGTGCGTGATCGAGTCACCGAGAATGAGTACCCGCTTCGCGGATACGAGCGCGTCGCCGGGCGTCGTCGGATTGGCAGCCCGTGTCGTCGCGGTCCATGCCATGAGACATAGGACAAAGCCGAAAGCCGACAGCCGAAAGCCGAGGAGCGATCGAGCCCCAGAGCCGAATGGCGGGAGACCAGGTCTGACAGTCATTCCTTCTGGGGCGGTGTCGCCCCCTCCCGGATGGCGAAGAGGTAGCTCTTGTTGGCGATATAGAGCGTGTCGTCCACGGCGACGGGCGTTGAGTAAACACTATTGCCCATGTTGATCTCGCCGATGATTTTCAATTCGGGCGAGACTTCAAAGATCGTGATGTCGCCATCCTCATCGCCGATGTACACCTTCCCATCGGCGATGAGCGGGGATCCCCACGAGGCCGCGAGCATGTCGTAGGTCCAAAGCGGCTTGCCTGTCTTCACGTCGAGACAATGGAAAAGGCCACTGAAATCGGCGACGAACAAGAGCCCGTCTTGGATGGCGACCGTGCCGCAGGTGCGGTGCATCGTCTCCTCGAAGGAAAGCTTGCCGTTGCCGTCGGCATCGAAGCCGGGGTAGTGCCAGATGGCCGCTGAATTCGGATTCGGTCGAGCCACCTCGCCGTCCTCCTCGATCACGGCCTGGTTTCGGCGGTGGGGGAGCGGTGTCGTCGGATCGGCGAGGCTCACGGCAATCTCGCTCGACACGTCGCCGTGCTTCGTCGGATCGATGCACCAGAGGTGCCCCACGCCCTCGCCATGCTCGGGGTCTTCCCCCACCGCGATGTAGACAAGCCCGTCATGGACGACCGGCGTGCCAATGATGTGGTTGCGATCGGCACGGCCGCCGAGCGAATACTTCGATACCTTTGGGTTACAGTCGAATTTCCAAAGAAGCTTTGATTTTCCGTTGTCGCCACGGGCGTCGAAGGAGTAGACCCAGCCATCGCCGCCCCCAAAAATCGCCTGGGGGACGCCGCCAATCTCTGCGAAGGCCGGGCTCGACCACTGCCCATGCAGAATGTTGGCACCCGGCGAGGCGTCGGCCCAGAGCAGCTTTCCGTCTCGCTTGTCGAGGCAGAGAAAGCTCGGCGCCTCGCTGTTCGGGAGATTAATGTGCCCCTCATCGACGCCGTTACCGGTGATGACAAAGAGCCAGTCGCCATGGCTCGTCACGCTGCATGAGCACATGTTGTGCTGTGAGACACCCAGCGTCTTCATCATGTCGAGCACCCACACAACATCCGCCTCGTCGTCGGCGACGACTTTCTCATCGGTAACGGGGCCATCGTTCTCGCCGTCGCGAAATCCCTCGGTGTCGAGGCACTTCACCTCGCCGCGGCTTGTCACGTACCAGAGCCTGTCACCTTGGACGAGAGGCGCACAGCAAATGCCCTGAAGCGGCCAGTCGTGAACACGCCCCGTCGGAAGCTTCTCACTCGAATCCTGCCAGAGAAACGAACCATCCTTCACGTCGAAGGCCAGGAGACACCCAAGATCGACCGCTGGTGGATACCGTTCGAGCCAGCCCCGCCCATTATTGCTTCCCACAAATACCTTGCCCCCTGCGATGACGGGATTGCCATACGACTGGCTCCCGAGAGCCGCGATCCATGCCACGTTCTTGCTCGTGTCAGGCTTCCATGCACCGGTATTCGGATCGAACTCGCCTGGCTCCCACTCGATCGGGAGATTCTTGGCGTCGGGCGTGTTGTTTCGCTGCGGTGAGCCGCCCCACTGGTTCCATTCCGTCGTTTCAGCGAGCGCGAGCGGCAAAGCGAAGGCAACAAGCATGCAACTCATGATCAGGCGGACGATCATTTCACGGCCTCCACGGAGACATTGTCGAAGAAAACTTCAGAATCCTTTGAGTTGCCGAAGAAGCCAGGGCTGCCCTGGAGATTGCCGTCCTCGTGGACTGCTTCGATGGTCCATGCCTCGGGCTCGGGCTCTCCCCGTGGCCAGACTTTTCCGCAGAGCACGGCATCATGGCCTCGTATGCGGGCTTCAAACTTCATCGTGTACCAGCGACCGGCCTCCCACGAATACGGAATCGTCTTTGAGAAGTGCGTGGCCACCTGCGGCGGCCACGACCGAAGCTGAAGCTGCTGGGCCGCCCCCATCATGTCGAGGGTGTACCGCTGGGCGATGAGCCCCATATCGGGCATCCGAGCCTTTTCGAGGGCAGCCGGTGAGCCAAATGTTTTGGCAAAGGCATCGGCGTCGCTGTCGCTCGAGGGCACTTCGGGATCACCCGGTGCAGCCACGCCGCTTTCGGCCGCCCGCACGTCGGCCTGAATCACATAATCATGGAGGGAGATCGGGCCAATCCAGCCCTGGCTTCGCGTGCCCTTGGGGATCGTGGTCACCTTCACGAGACACTTCGATCCGTCCACTTCGCGGACGATATGGCGATACCGCATGCCGACCCAGGGAAGTGGCGGCTCGCCTCGAGGCGGACCACCCTTGGGGTCGGCCGCAAGCACAATGTCTTCAAAATCAAAACGCCAGGGGAGGGGGGGCATCGAGCGAACTCGCGCCTTGCCCTCGAGGTTTCCTACCTTCGCCGTGATGACAGTGCCGGCATGACTCCCCGTGGGCGCCGTGTACAGGCCGTCTGCCGTGATGCTTCCGGCAGTCGTTGAAAATATCGCCGGTGACTCCTTCACGAATCGTCCCTTGGCGTCGTAGAGCCGAACTTTGAGATCGAGTGATTCGCCTGCGGCAATCTGGGCCTCGGCCGGTACCACCTGCACCCAGGCTGGCACGTCTGGGGTTCCAGCGGTGGCCGCAGCGACCGTCTGGGCCCGAGTCGGTTGCGGATCTGACTCGTCGCCACGCGCCGCCTTCGTACCGCCGCTGGTCGCATTCTCTCCCAAGCAATAAATGCGCGCTCCCGTCACGAGATAGAGCATCCCATCAGCCGCGATCGGCGACGCCGTGATCTCGTCTTCCTCATCGAGCCGCATGCGATGGACAAACCTGAAGCCATCGACCGTCGGCTCGACCACATGAAACCCGCTTGTCGAGCAGATGTAGAGTTTTCCGTTGGCCACGAGAGGACTACCACGGATGATCGTGCCAAGAAGTTTTTGAGCTCGCCCGATCGGATTTCCCGTCGCCTTGTCGAACACAAAAAGCTTGGCGCCGTCTTCGACAAAGTAGACGCGGTCGCCGAGGACGACCGGCATCGATCGGCCATCCATGACGCCTTTTTTCTGCCAGAGGCCGCTGGTGGCGGTGATGTCACCCGAGCCCGTTGCCTTGAACGCCGCGGCCACACCCATCGACGTGTTGTCGAGGTTCTCCTCCGACTGCGAGATGTAGACCGTGTCGCCGTCCACGAGTGGTGGCGTGTTGATGCCGCGGCGGGAGAGCTTGAAATTCCAGATGGGCCGACCCGTCCGTGGCTGAAAATTCCAGATACTCCCGTCGCTCGAGCCAAAGACGAGCGCTGCCCGGCCATTGAGCACGGCGAGCGAGGGAGTGCTATACGTTGTGTCTTCGGGAAGCTCCCTCGTGCCGTTCATCCAGCGAACCTCGCCCGTCGCCTTGTCCATTCCTAGGAAACGATGCGCGGGCCTCGCGGTGTCGCCCCATCCCGTCACCACGGCGCTTGCGATCACGAGGTCTTCGAACACGACCGGCATGTTCGTGCGACCGCCGTAGGTCGAAAGAAAACCAAACTCCTCATGGAGGCTCCGCTGCCATTTGGTTTTCCCAGTCGCGGCATCGATCGCGGTGAAGACTCCGCAGACACCGTGGGCGAAGACGGTGTTGGTCGTGGGATCAGCCACCACGGCCGACCAGCCGACCCGCTCAGCAGGAACGTCGGAGAGGTAGACGTTGAAGATATTTTCCCAGAGTTTCTTCCCGGTGGTTGCGTCGAGGCAGATCACTTTTTCCGCCTCTTCAACCGTCCCGGCCGCGTGCCGTACGAGCGTGAAGAGCCGGCCGCCCATGATCACCGGCGTCGAGATGCCTCCCTCACCATGCTTCCAGAGAACGTTTTCCCCACTCTCGGGATCAAACGACGTGACCAGCGGCGGACCGTCGTAGTGACGGTCCTGCATCGGCCCCCGCCAATCGGGCCAGTCGCTGGCGATCGCGGACAACGCTCCAATCTCAAGGAAAAGAATCATCGCGGTCACGATCCACGTGCCCCGGCGTTCTGCTTTGGTCACGGCCATATTCTCGCCTTCTTGAGGTCTTCGGGTAGCTCTGGATCGACGATGCCTTGGTTGGCGCGGCCGTCGATTTTCAGGCGATGATGAACATCGGCCTTCATGCTCTCTTCATCTGCTTCCCACCAACGACGCCTCGCAGCGATATCTGCCGGAGCGACGAGGGGTCGCATGATCCGCATGCCCACACCGAGCGAGGGCTCCTCGGTATACCACCAAGGACTGATCGGGCGGCTTTGGTCTGCGTACTTCCAGCCCGGTGCATCGTCATCACCAATGAAGTCTTTCGAGCCTTTGCGGGAAGCACTTCGACAATCCGACGCGTCGTCATAGTAGGCACCCCCACGGAGTACTCGGGGATAGAGCCGTAGAGGCCACTGGATGGCTGCCGTGACGGTTACTGGCTTCGGAAGTGCAGCAGGCTTCACGTAGCCGCCAGCAAAAAGCTCGTCGACAACCCACTCCGCAACGTTGCCGTGCATATCGTAGAGGCCAAAGGCGTTGGGCTTCTTCTGGCCGACCGGGTGGGGTGTGTCGTCGGAGTTGTCGGCGAACCAGGCGACATCATCGAGGGTCGCCCCGTCGCCGCATGAGAAGGGGGTGTCTGCGCCGGCCCGGCAGGCGTATTCCCATTCGCTCTCGGCCGGTATCCGATGGAACCGCCCGGTGAGACCACTGAGCCACTTCGTGTACTGCCGTGCGGCAAACTGAGTCATGGTCACGGCGGGAAGGTCGTCGTCTTCGCCGTTCATGTACGTCACGGATGCGTCGTAGAGGGGTGTGGGGGAGGTGACTGCATCGGCCTCATTTGAGTCGTCGATCGGCCGGATGTGGGCGGCGCTCATGGTTAAGAAAAGGTTGTAGGCGTCCATGTATTGCTTGTATTCGCCCCACGTGACCTCGTGCTGGCCCATCCAAAAGGGCTCGACCGTCACCTCAAAGGTTGGGCCCTCGTCGGCCGTGCGGCCTGCTTCGGCGTCGGGGCTTCCCATCCGAAACGTGCCGCCTGGAATGGGGATCATGCGGAACGTGACCTCGGTCCCGGGAATTGTCTCGATATAGGGCGTCATCCAGCCGCCAGGCACCTCCACGAAGGGCCCATCGCCCTGCGGCTTGGCATCGCCCGCGACAAAGCCGGGATCTCCGCCGGCCGCCGATGCCGTGGCGCAGAGGAGGCAGGCCCACACGCAGCCGATCCACGTGTCGCCGATGCGGGCGAGGTCACCCCCTCGGCCTTCGGCTTGCCGCTTTCGGTTTTTGCCCGCGCTCACTCCCATATTCCTTCCTTCTTCAGGTCGGCTGGAAGCTTCGGGTCCACAATGCCGCGGGTGGCACGGCCTTCGTCGAGGCGATTGGTTACGTCGTCTTTCATGGATTGCTCGTCGGCGTCCCACCAGCGGTTTCGCTCCGCCGCATCCGCAGGCATGGTAAATGGCCGGATCAGTCGCATGCCAACGCCGAGCGCAGGCTCCTCGGTGTACCACCATGGGCTCTTTGGAAGGTTGGGATCCTCGTCTTTCCAGTCGGGATTTTTGCGATCCCCTCCAGCGTCTCGCGAGCCCTTGCGGGCGGCGCTTCGGCATTCGGTCGCCTCGTCATAGTAGGCGCCGCCTCGCAGCACACGCGGATACAGCCTTTCCGGCCATTGGATCGCCGCATCGACGGTCACCGGTTGCTGAAGCGCGGCGGGCTTGGCGTAGCCGCCAGCGACAAGCTCGTCGATGACCCACTCGGCGACGTTGCCGTGCATGTCGTGGAGACCAAACGCATTGGGCTTCTTCTCGCCGACGGGGTGCGTCGTGTCATCGGCGTTGTCGGCAAACCATGCGACCTCATCAAGTGAGTCTTCATCACCGCAGGAGAAGGGGGTGTCGGTGCCCGCGCGACAGGCATGTTCCCACTCGCTTTCGGCAGGGATACGGTAGAACCGCCCGGTGAGGCCACTGAGCCACTTTGAGTACTGACGCGCGGCGAACTGGGTCATCGTGACTGCCGGCAGTGATGGTTCTTCGCCATTCATGTAGGTCGTCGAGGGATCGTAGAGCGGGGTTGGCGCGGTGACGGCGTCGGCCTCGTTCGATTCATCGATCGGTCGGATGTGGGCACCCCGCATGGCTTCAAAAACATTGTGGGCATTGATGTACTGCTGGTACTCGCCCCAGGTCACTTCATGCTGGCTCATCCAAAAAGGCTCGACGGTCACTTCAAATGTCGGCCCCTCGTCGGCTGTTCGGCCTTCCTCGCTCTCGGAGCTTCCCATCCGAACCGTGCCACCGGGTACGGGGATCATGCGGAAGCTGATGTCGCTGCCAGGAATTGTTTCGTCGTAGGGAACCATCCAGCCACCGGTCACCTGCACGATTGGCCCATCACCCTCGGGCCTGGCATCCCCAGCCATGAACCCGGGGCCAGTGTCGGACGCTAGCCCACTCGCTGCGGAAGCGGTGACGGCAAGGGCCATGAGGAATGCGTGGACCATCCGAGGAGAGCGCATGGTGTTGTCCGGTGGGGGGAGGGAAAGGCCGGTGGTAGGCAGCCGGGAATGGGCCGCCGCGGCGCAGCGGCGCAAGGACGTAAAGTGTACCGTGGGGACTCGACCCCGCCCACGAGTTTGTCTGCCTTTCACTCGCCCATGTCAGCCAAGAAAAAACCACCGCAGCCGACGGCCTCGGCCCCCACGAAGAAGGCGAAGGCCGCTTCGGCCGAGAAACCAGCCGAGCGGGTTGTTGCCGAGAACCGCAAGGCGCGGCACGAGTACGAAATCCTCGACACGCTCGAGTGCGGGATCGCGCTTGTGGGCAGTGAGGTGAAAAGCCTTCGAAGTGGCCGCATGAGTCTCGACGAGGCCTATGGGCGGGTTGACGGCGAGGAGGTCTGGCTTCTGGCGTGTGACATTCCCGAATATGAAAAGGCGAACCAGCTCAACCACAAGCCGAAGCGACCCCGCAAGCTTCTCTTGCACCGTCGGGAGATTCTCACCTTTGCGGCGCAGGCATTCGAGAAGGGGCTGACGCTCATGCCGCTGAAAATGTATTTCAAGGACGGCCGCGTGAAGGTGCTCATGGGCATCGGCCGAGGTCGCCAGGCCCACGACAAGCGGCAGAAGCTCAAGGCCGACACGGCTCGTCGCGAAATTGAGATCGCCCTCCGCGGACGATCCCGCGGAGGGCGATAACACGAAAGGCAGAGGGCGTCAGGTGTCGCGTGACCCGCCAGGCTCACTTGCTTGCGACAAGCTCGCCGATGGGCATGTCGGTCGAGTCTTCAGGGTGCCACAAGGGCATGCCTCGTTGAATCCGCTCAGCGAGGATGTCGATTTTCTGGCGGGAGCCAGCGGGCGCTGCAGTGGCAATGAACTCTTCGGTCTTCACCGGCTCAAAGTTCTCGTCGTGCCCATACAGCTCAATGATTTCAAACACATTCCGAATCCGGGTCATCGCCACGAAGCAACTCCTTCTCATGACACATCGTCACCGACAGCCAGCGGACCGGCAGAACGTCCTGCCGGGTTTGGCTGCTCGTTTCCCGTGAACACTCGGGCGCGGACCAACGCTCGGACGCATCCCTCGGGATGCCGACCGGCTGGCCATCGCGACCGCCCGCTGACAACGTGGCCCCTGTAGGGCCTCGCGGGCATTCGGCGTTCTTGGTGAACGATGCCATTATGGGCCCGCCCTTGCGCGAGTCAAACAATTTTGATCGCCCCTGCCTTCATCGGAAAAATCGGCATTTTCACCGGGGAACTGCCGGGCACCGGCCCCGGCAAGTAATCTTGAGGGACGCCGAGGATGCTGGCGCGGCCGGAGCCGCCCCCTCGACGGGCAGTCTGTGGGTGCCGCTGGCGGAAGGCCATAGGCACCTCAATCGATGGCCCAGCTCACCGGAACGCTCACCAGCTATCCCGCCAGGGTTTCGTTTGGCGCCTACGTGCTCACGATTCTCATCGGGGGCTTTCTGTTGACGCTTCCCGTGGCCCGGCAGCCCCAGCGGCCGCCCGTGAGCCTCGTGGACGGCCTCTTCACCGCCACGAGCGCCTGCTGTGTGACCGGGCTCGTTGTGCGATCGACTCCTCACGACTTCTCGCTCTTCGGCCAGGGCGTGATCCTCGTCCTTATCCAGCTCGGCGGTTTGGGCATCATGACGATTACGACACTTGCCGCGTTTCAGATCGGCGGTCAGGCCACGCTGCGGCAGCAGGCCGTCGTGGCGGAAACCCTCGGCATCAAGTCTGGAAAGAATCTTCGCAGCGTGGCCCTCGCTGTCTTCCTCGTGGTGGCCTGCGCCGAGCTCATCGGCTTTATGCTGCTCGCATGGTCCACCTGGGACCGTGGGTCACCAGGCGAAGTGCTCTGGTGGTCGGCCTTCCACTCGGTCTCTGCGTTTTGTAACGCTGGGTTCGCGCTGGCCGACGACAGCCTCATGGGCTACGTCGCAAACGTACCGGTGAATGCCGTCATCGCGAGTCTCATCATCGTCGGTGGCATCGGCTTTCCCGTGATTCTCGACATCGCGTCCCGCGGGCGACAGGGCCGGGACGTGTGGCAACGGCTCTCGGTCCACACAAAGCTGATGCTCGCGGGGACCGCCCTGCTGTTGACCGTGGGGGCCACGTCATTCTGGCTCTTTGAACGAAACGGCGTGCTTGCAAACGAGCCGGTGGGTACCCGGATCCTGGCGGGGCTCTTCCATTCTGTCACCTGCCGCACCGCTGGCTTCAACACGGTCGACTACGCCCGACTGGCAAACCCTACACTCTTCCTCGCGATCCTTCTCATGGCGATTGGGGCAGGACCGGCGTCAACCGCAGGTGGCTTCAAGGTGAGTACCTTCATGACGCTGCTGGTGAGCTCCTGGTCGAGTTTTCGGGGCCTGCCGCGAGCCAACTTCGGCCGTCGGACCATTCCCCCGTCGGCCATCCGCCGTGCCACCGCGACCGCGCTCCTTTTCGTGGCTGTTGCGATCTCGGCGATGGTGGCCCTTCTGTCGGTGGAATCGGGTGGTGAAGCAGCCGCGAGGCCTCGGTGGTTTCTCGAAGCCCTCTTCGAGTGCACCTCGGCGCTCGGCACCGTCGGCCTCTCGACGGGCATCACGCCACTCCTGAGTGATGCCGGCAAGGTCGTGCTCATGGTTCTCATGTTTCTGGGACGGCTCGGCCCGCTCACGGCCGCGGTGGCGCTCGGCCGCCAGCGGACCCCCTATCAGCCCGAATATCTCGAGGAGGAGCCGCTCGTCGGCTAGTGTGGATGAAAACGACCAGGCGGTTTGTCATGCTCGGCATGGGCTCGTTTGGCACGGCGCTGGCCCGCAAGCTCGCTGCGAACGGCTGTCATGTGATTGGCGTCGATTCCCGCCGTGATCGGCTTGAGGCCGTGAAGAACGAGATTCACGACTGCGTCATCGGCGACGCCACCGATCGGGAGGTGCTCGAAAACCTTCCGCTCAAGGATGTCTCGGCGGTTTTCATCTCGCTGGGGGAGACGATCTCGCGATCGCTCCTGGCCACACTCCATGTGAAAGAGCTCGGGGCCCGGCAGGTGATCGTGAAGGGTGTCACGAAGGAACACGGAAAAATTCTTGAGCACCTCGGTGCCGACCGCGTGGTGTTTCCCGAGGAGGAGGTGGCCCGGCAGCTCGCCGACAAGATGACCTGGCCAAACGTCCTCGACTTCCTCCCGATCGACCCCGAATACAGTGTTGCGGAGGTGGCCATGCCAGGCTCACTCTCCGGGAAGACGCTCGCCGAGGCCAACCTCCGCAGCTCGATCGGCGTTCACGTGATGGGAATCAAGGATGTGCTCTCGGGGAAGCTCGACATGTTCCCCGACGGCAAACGGCGGCTCCTCGACAACCAGGTGCTGCTCGTGGTGGGCCGCGCCGAAGAGCTTCAATCGCTCCGCGATCTGCCGTAACAGACCTTCACGATCAGGCGTGTCGGTCGTTCGCTACTGGCCAGGAGGGCCTGGGGGCAGCTTCATCTCGATGTCCTCCGGAGGCGGTCCGGCAGGCGTTGTCGATGCGGCGGAGGGATCGAATGCCGGCGTATCGACGCCGGTGCGGGCTTCGAGATCAGACGTGAGCGAGAGCGTGTCTCCGCCGCCAGGCAGTCGAAGCTCCAGCCGTTGCACGCCCCACTCGCCACGGGTCTTCTTCCCTTCGACTACAACCACGCCGGTTCCCTTGGAGCCCTTGGCATTGAACTCAAGTGTGGCAATTCCGTCGGTCTCGTTGGCCGTGCCGCGGATCGATTTCTCACACTCAATCGGTGCCCCAAGAGCCTCCGCGACTCGGGCGTTGCCCGTCACCTCTTGGGTCGCTTCGACCACCAGAGGGTGCTTCGCGAGCTGGCCACAGCCAGTGGCGACAACCGCGATTCCAAGAAGAAGCCAGGGCGAAAACGAGTGACGATGCATGGGAGCCTCCGTGCGTGCAAAAAGGAGCGAAGAAGAAATGGCGACGGGATGAACGCATCCGTTCGTTCCGTTGCCCACGTGACCGTCACCACTCAGCCTTTGGCGTCGTGGGTGCGGCACCAGGCAATCTTCTCAGCGGTGGTCGTGGGGAGCGGGCCGGTGGCCGCAGCCTTTGCTGGCGCGGCGACAGGCTCAGGAGCCTGCGGTGCTTCTGCTTCCGCCGGAGCCGCTTCGGCTTCAGCAGGAGGAGCAGCAGAGGAAGCCTCGGCTGCCTTCTTCCCACGGGCTGCGGCCAGGATGTCAGCCGTCGAGAGTTTTCCTGCGGCCGGTTTGGCGGGGCTCGCCCCTTTGCCACGCGCCGCGGCCAGGATGTCGGCCGTCGATGGCTTTCCACTCGCCGCAGGCTTCGCGGCTGGCTTGGGAGCGGCTGGCTTCGCGGGAGCGGCAGCCTTGGGCTTGCTCTCGGCCGGCTTCGGAAGTGGCTTGGGAACCACCTTCAGGCAGGACGGATCAATGTCGTACCAGCCGGTGTTGTTGTATTGGTCAAACTGCACGAGGCAGCGGCCGTTCATGTTGACCGTCTTCACGATGCCCGTCGCGGCCGCGAATCGCGCAAGCTCCGGGGCTGGCGAATCGACCACGACATACTTGTCGGTCCACTCTGACTTGAGTCGCTCGATGATGTCGAACATGGGCAGCTTGAGTGAAGGGAGTGGGCACGTGTTCCAAGCGAAGAATGTGATCGATTCGCGGGCCTGCCGCAAGCCTCGCTTACCCACCCGCGGCCCGGCCGAAGGCGGGCGACGGGAGGAGCGTCGGACCGCCCGGACCGACAAGATAGCTCCAAAGGACCGTCGCCGGTGGAGTTGGAGCCGGGCCGAGGGGCTCGAGGCTGATGGTATCGCCACCCGGGGGGCAATAGGTCGAGCCGAGCCAGCCGGGCATATCGCCGAGCCGGCAGGCGGCCTCGAAGAGGAGGGTGTTTGGCTCGCTCGCGTGAATCGTCACGCAGAGCGAAAAATGCGACCGGCCCGCCAGGCCGAGGCCGAGCACCGCGGAACGTCCACCAGCCTGCGTGAGGGTCACCTCGGTGAGCACGGGTGATGCCGGCCAGCGTGGATCACCAGCAGGATCGGCCGAGCCCTCGACCGACTGCCACACGCGGCCGTCAGATGTCGAGATGGCGTGCCGCCAGCGATCGCCGGCACGCCTGAACTCTACAATAGTCGCGCCCGCGGCAAGACGTATGGGAGCGAACGATCCTGGTGCGTGCGTGATGGCGTCCATGGCAGTGGTTCTACCTGACGTGCTACTCACCATGCTGGCCGCACTCGCTTCGCGGATGTGGCCATCGCCGCGGCTCGGGGTTGTCCGTGCCACTTCGCCGGACGTTCGCTACGGGCATCCATGCCCTTCGCTCACTCGATGTTTGCGGCGCTTCGCCATCCTGGCTTCGCTTGCAAACAACGCCGGCTCCGCGGCACGGGCAACCCCTCGCGGAGGGAGCCGCGCGTGGAGGCCAATGGCCTGCCCCCCCCGGAGGTTCAGGACTCCGTTCGCTCGACAGCGCCCCGGATGCTGCGGCGCACGACACCGCAGCGGGTACGAGCACGGGAGCCCGGAGGTGCGACCGCCGCCCGGCGGGGCGGGAAGACCGCCGGGGCCATGGATGGCCCGCCGGTCTTAAAGAGGGATGGCCCGCCGGTCGTGAAGCAGTTCGCCGGGTTACATTGGCACGCGTCATTCGGCAGTCGTGGAGCCGTCCATGGAACCCTATCGTTCGCTCGGCTGGCCGATCTCGCTCGGGGTCGTACTCATCGTTTCGGTCGTGGCCCTCACGGTGGGCTGGGTGCTTGTCAGTATCACGGCCGCCCTTGGGTCGCAAAACGCTGCCTTCTTCTGGGCCGTCTTTGGGGTCGGGGTGGCGCTCCTTGTCACCCTGCTTGCCGGGGTGATCATCTACCTAGCCCTCACGGTGAAGGCAGTCGCGCTGTCCCAGCGTCAAAGCAACTTTATCGACAGTGTGACCCACGAGCTCAAGAGCCCGCTTGCGTCGCTCAAGCTTTACCTCC
The DNA here is from genome assembly GCA_041746715.1 of Pirellulales bacterium. Classification (GTDB taxonomy): domain Bacteria; phylum Planctomycetota; class Planctomycetia; order Pirellulales; family UBA1268; genus QWPN01. Next base: position 24,300 of record JBGTGN010000164.1, read on the forward strand.
AAACGCTCACGACAAGGCCTGTGCCGCACGAGCAGCAGGGCGACTTCCACCGCTTCATGCTTCAGGACGTCGAACGACTCGACGGACTTATCGACCACTTGCTCGACGCTGCCCGAACCATCCACCGTAAACCTCGTGGCTCTGGCGAGGTCACCGCCCTGACGCCGGTGCTCGAGCAGGTGCGGGCCGGGGCTGTGCAGCGGTATGCCATCCCCGACGACGCCGTGCGGGTCGTGTGTGAACCCGGCCTCACCGTGCGAGGGCCTGAGACCGATGTGGAGATCGTGTTTCGCAACCTTGTTGACAACGCCGTGAAGTATTCGCTCCCCGATCCACGCGTGGAGATGATCGTGACGGTGGACCGAGGCCGCGTGATCGTTCGGGTGGTTGACAATGGCCCGGGCATTCCGGCAGCCCAGCGGAATGCCGTGTTTCGCCGGTTTGTTCGCCTCGGCAGTGAGCTCGAGCGGAGCACCCCGGGCACGGGGCTCGGTCTCTATCTCGTGCGATCGCTCGTTCGCCAGATGCGGGGCACGGTGACAGCCAAGGGGCGTCTCACACAGCGAGGCAGCATTTTTGAAGTGGAGTTGCCGGCCGCTGGGTAGCACCTCCCCTTTTTCTCGACTGGCCCATGGCCATAATCACCGGCCATGAAACCAACAGCCCCTCCGTCATGCCCGCCCGACCGCGTTCCGATTCGGCGGGTGCTCGTCAGTGTGTTCGATAAAACCGGCCTCGATCGCCTCGCCGCTGGGCTCGGGGCCGCGGGCGTCGAGGTGGTGAGCACTGGTGGAACCGCCCGAGCGCTGGCAAGTTACGGCCTAAGCCACGGTCTGGCCGTCACCGACATCTCCGCGGTGACGGGGTTTCCCGAGGTGCTCGACGGCCGCGTCAAGACACTTCACCCCAGCGTCTTCGCCGGGATTCTTGCGAGGGGAGACCGCGCCGATGATCTGGCTGTCCTCACCGAGCACGGCATCGGCCGCTTCGATGCGGTGATCGTCAACCTCTATGCCTTTGAAGAGGCCATCGCGAGGCCCGGTTGTCTTCCGCACGAAGCGATCGAGCTCATCGACATCGGGGGTCCGAGCCTCGTGCGAGCGGCCGCCAAGAACCACGCCTTCACGGCGATCGTCACGGGTCCCGAGCAGTACGATGATTTTCTCGCGGCCATCGGCGACGGGGGAACGTCGCTCCCGCAGCGAAAGCTCCTCGCCGCCCGGGCCTTCGAGCGAACGGCTGCCTACGACGCGGTGATCGCCCGCTGGATGGCGAGTCACGCGGGGCTCGTCGCGGGAAGTGAGGACCGTGCGGCTTCCGACGGTGCAAGCATCGATGACGAGCCCCCGCTCCCGGCCCGCATGTCGCTCGAGATCGAGAGGCGACAGGCGCTTCGCTACGGCGAGAACCCGCATCAGTCGGCAGCGCTCTTCGCCCCAGTGGGCACGCGGCGTGGCCTCGCCGGCCTTCGGCAACTCGCCGGCAAGGAGCTCTCCTACAACAACCTGCTCGACCTCGACGCGGCCACCCGGCTTGCGGGGCTGCTCCAGGATCCAGGGGCCGTCGTCATCAAGCACACCAACCCATGCGGGGCGGCTGCCGCCACTACGCTCTCCGAGGCGCTCGTGGCCGCCATGGCGGCCGATCCCACGAGCGCCTTCGGCTCCATCGTGGCGGTCAATCGCACGTTTGATCTGGCCTGCGCCGAGGTGCTGGTGGCCCCAGGGTTGTTTGTGGAGGTAATCGCGGCACCAGCCTTCGACCCGGCCGCCGTGGCCTTGCTCACGACGAAGCCCACATGGAAGGCAAGCGTGCGACTCGTGGAAATGCCAGCGGGCGATCCCTGGGAACCGACGGCGGGCCTTGAGCTTCGGAGTGTCGGTGGCGGGTTTCTCGCCCAGCGGCCCGATGAGCGGTGCGACGATCCAGCGACCTGGCGGGTCGTCACAAAGACGGCACCGCCAGCGGCCCTCACGCCTGCTCTCGACTTCGCGTTCACGGTCGTGCGTCGGCTCACGAGCAACGCTATCGCCGTGTGCCAGGGTACGAGTCTCGTTGGCGCCGGCACCGGGCAGACAAGCCGCGTCGATGCGGTGCGGCTCGCGCTCGAGAAGGCCGGCGAGCGGGC
>JBGTGN010000165.1:0-5765 GCA_041746715.1 Pirellulales bacterium
GGCCAGGTCGAGGTAGGTCGAGTTCCAGGTACTGCCCCGCACGAAGAGGCCCGTGACCTTGATCGGGGTGTTTGAGACTGTGCTTGCCGGCATCGCCACGCTGACACTGTCGGCTCCCGTCGATTCGAGGGTCACATCCCCGGAGTAAAAGCCAACGGCCGTGGCGGCCGCGAGGCGGACGGAGAGCGTGCCGTTGACGACACCGTCGACTGGCGTGAACGTGGCCGTGGAGCCGTAGTTCGCGCCATCGCTCGAGACCTCGAAGCCCGTCGGGGCCGTGGCCGTAATCACGCCAGAAAGATCAGAACCAGTCACGGAGATCGTAGACGGAAGCGACGCCGTGCCGGCCGTCGTCGCCACGGCATTGAGCGTGCCAGTCGTGCCAAGGGATGGCACAGCCGCGCCGGGCAGGGCCACCGACACGTCGGCGATGCCAATCTGCCGCGAGGCGCCCGACTGGCCGCCGCCGGAAGACTCGTTGATCGAGGACCACGTGATCGTGAACTCGGCACCGTCGGCGATCGAGAGGCCGGTCAGCGAGGCCACAAGAGGCAAGTCGGTCGCCACGCCCCCTTCACCGTCGGTGTTGCCCGTCGAGTAGGCGAGCTCGGCCACAGTGCCACCGGCCACGGTCACGGTCCACTCGGGCGTGCGGGTCTGCGTGTCGCGAGCCACGCGGCCGAGGTACCCGACATCGAGTTCGGTGATCTCAGCGCCCGTGTTGTTTACGAGCGAGAGCGTTACGGTGAGCAGTCCCGACGTGGTCGTGTGTTGGTAGCCGAGCACACCGGCAGTCTCGGTCGTGCCGACACCCAGGAAGCCCGCCGAAGAGCCCGTGCCCCACTCGCCGATATAGTTGTTGGTCTCGTTCGTGGTGCCCGCCGACCAGCCCGTCGGGAGCACGCCCTCGTAGGTGGCGAAGTCCTGCGTGTAGAGGCCCGCGAAGGAGATGGGAGCCGTGAGCGTGGTGAACGTCTGAGCCCCGGTGTAGGCGGTGCCGAGCGAATTGGTCGCGTACGCGCGGATCGTGTACTCCGTGCCGGCAGTGAGGCCGCTGAGCGTTTCGGAGATCGGCCCGACGGCTGCAGAGCTCTCGGGTACGATCACCGCACCGACCGTGTCGAGCGCGAGCTCGCCCGTGAGGTCCGCCGTGGCGATGTAGACGAAGCCGGTGGCGGTCAGCGTATCGCCGCCGTCGCTGGCTACGGTGGCATTCGCATCGGCCGAGGTGCGGCCGAGCGTGGCCGTCGGGACCGCGAGGCTCGACACGGTCGGCAACGTTTGCACGACGCCGAGCGTGACGCTCACGTCGCTGATGCCAATCTGCTTGGAACCGCCCGACCCGCTTCCACGATCGCTGCTCCAAATGATCTGGAATGTCTCGTCGGGAGCGATCGAAAGACCGGTCAACGAAATGGACCGACCAACGCCATCACCGTCACCCGTGGAATAGGCCAGCGCCGAAACCTCGCCGCCGTCGAATGTCACGGTGTAGGCAGGAAAGCGAGTTGCCGTGCCGTCAGCGAGCCGCTCGGCACGGCCTGTGTAGGCGACCGTGAGGTCCGTGATCGTGCTCCCGGTGTCATTCTGGAGCGTGAGGATCTGGTCGAAGTTCGGGGAAGCCGTCGTGGATGTGTTGCTAGTGTGCTGGTAGCCAAACACGCTCGCGCCGCCACGGTAGCCGGCACTGAATCCAGCACCCCAAACGCCGTCAGCGGGGGTTGCCGGGAACACGGTCACAAGCCCCTGGGCGGACCAGCCGAGCGGCAAATCGGGCGTTTCGACAGCAAAGGTTGCGAAGTCTTGCGTGTAGCCGCCAACGGTGAACGGTACCGGTGTGGCGTCGATGTTGACCACCGTGACGTTGGCCATGGCTGAGTCGTAGCTCATGTCACCCACGCTCGCCGTGATCGTGACGAGCGTGTCCGCGTCGGGCACGCCGTCGGCGAGCGCTTCCATGTAGAACTGGGCCGATGTCTGACCGGCGAAGATGGTGACAACCGTTGAACCGGCCTGATTAAAGTCGCCGTTGTCGACCACGATGGAGGCAGCATCGGAGCTCGTGATCGTTACGTCGAGGTTCGTTCCGATCGGCGCGGGAATCGAGACGGTGCCGAGGATGTCGTACTCACCCTCGTTGAGCGTGGCGGGCACGCCGGAGAGTGAGAGCGAGAGCGTCGTCGCGTCATAGACCTCGAAGTCGTCAACCTGCCAGAGCGCCGTGGTGCCGTTCGTTGTCCCACCGGCGATGTAGTTGAAGGCGAGGTAGACACTCGACTGGCCGGCAGCCCCCGTCAGCAGCACCTGCCCGGAGGGAGACATCACGAGTTGACTCGAGGCCCGCGTGAAACTCGCGGTTGTCCAGGTCGCAGCCGCCGGGTCGCCAATCCCGGTGTAGTCGGTCGAGTACTTGAAGAACAACTCATCCTGCCCAGCCGTGAACCGCGTGAGCGTGCTGAACTCGGCCACGGGATTCGTCGCCGACGAGAGGTCGAAGGCGCCGATGATCAGCCAGTCGTCAGCGGGTACGTCGGAGCCAAAGCCGTTGGCCTGCCAGGCATAGTTCGCCGGGCCGTTGGTGACCCCTCCACCGAGCGTGCTCGACAGGAACGTCCAGTTCGCACTGCCGGCCGAATCGTACGTGAACCACGGCTCGCTCGAGGCATCCTCAAAATCCTGTGGACCGTAGGGGAACGCAACCGTCGCACTACGGACACTGCCGGACAGCGCGACCGAAGCGTCTGTGGCACCGGCGCTCGAGAGCGTGAGATTTCCAGACACCGGGCCCACCGCTGCCGACGCGGCGATCCGCACGTAGACGGTCGCCGAGGCATTGCCGTCGGTCTGCGGGATCGTCACGTCCGACGAAAAGGTGGAGTCATCGAGCGACACTTCAAACCCGGTGGGAGCGGTGGCCAGGATCCCCTCGGTGAGATTCGCTCCGGTGACTGCGAACGAGGTGGATGCGGACGCCAAGCCTTCCACTGTCGAAAGGGCCGCCGCCGCGCCGGGCGCCGTGATCGACGGGTCGGTGCTCGGAATGACCGTGAAGTTGCCGAGGTCCCAGACAAACACGGTGGTGTCATTACCAGTCCAGTTGGCCTTGTCGTTGATCGCGGCCAGCAACTCGGCCTGCGTGCCGGAGAGGGGGCCCGAGTACCGTGCGTTGTCAATTTCGTCGAGCGCGACGGCAGTTGTGCCATCGGCCAGACCGGCCGGAAGAGCCGATGTATTGGAACTCGTGGCATCGTCCTGCCAGACGCCTGCCCCTTCATTGTTGAGTGCCGCGATGGGGGAAGAGGGGGCTTGATAGGCGATGATCTGGTCGCCGGTCGCCGACAGGTTGGGTCCACTGCTGAAGGAGAGTTCGACAACGGTGCCGGCTGCGAGGCCCTCCACCGGCGCCGTGTAATCGTACGTACCTTCACCGGAGCGGAACCCTCCGGCAGCCAGCCAGCCATTGTCCGTGAACTTGATGACCTCGCCCGCAGCGATGTCCTTCAGTGCTACGAAGGCAGCGTTGTCAGGAGACCCATCGGCGTTGTACATCACGAACGCAAGGTCGCCGGCGCCTACAGCCAGCATCGCCCGCTGCTCGAGGCTCTCGAAACCGGCCGACCGGGAGCGCCGTGCAGCCCGGCCACTTTGACGCTTGGATCGCCCCGCACTGGCACGGGTGATCCCCCGTCCGGCCGCAAACAGTGTGTCGAGCAATCGCATCGGCGGTCTCCTCTGGGGATTCAGGGCCGGTCGGGAAGGCGGGCCTCTCGTCCAGCGGCATGCGGGCGAGCGCTGCCTTCAGTCAGGTGGCTTCGTATGATAACGGCGATGTGAAAGGATTCGATGAATTCAACGTGAGAATTGGATGAGGAATGAATCGGTAGCATTTACGGCTTTTGGGGCAGCGTGACATTGGGGCTCCACTGCCGAGCCTTGGCCCAGGCGGCATCGGCCCCAGCTTTGTCACCCGATGCCCGCAGGACGAACGCCCGCATGGCATAGACATCGCCAAGATCCGGTGAATCCTGCTCGAGGATGTCGAGGAGCTGGTTCGCCGCTTCGATGTTGCCGAGACAGGCTTCGCAATACGCGAGCCTCAGCGTCGCCTTCGCGTGCAGATCAGCCCGCAGTCCCTTCAGTGCCACCGCCTCGGCGAATGCAGACCGAGCCGAGGCCAGATCCTTGGCTTCGAGCTTTGCGTTTCCCTCGTCATAGCGGGCCAGTGAGTCTGCCCGCGGCGGCTCGGGCGTGCTACACCCAGTGACGGCAGATGCCACCAGGCAACAGGCGATCACGTTGGCAAGAACGCTCCAGCCACGGACATTGGCCCCGAACCTCATCGCCCTATGCCCGCGGCCTCACCCGGCTCGGCAGCCCGCGTTCCCATCGCCCGCCAGACGGCAAGGTCCACGCCGTCGTCGACCGCGACGACGCCTCCATCGCCAAACAACACATTGACGATCGGGCCGTGCTGGCTGCGGGCCGAGATGATGGCATGTTCGCCGGGCGTGTCAGGAATCGCGCTCCAACTGCCGCAATCCTGCCCCGACCAGTTTGGCGGGGCGACATGGTTGTATTGCGTGGAGTCGTATCCCGAGAAGGGCCAGCCGTTGCTCCACGCGTCGCCGTTCGGCCACCGGCCCGCCGCGAAGAAATTGAAACTCGACACGGCCGGCTGGTAGTTTTCGCAGGCATCAAAAATCTGGGTCCGGCTTGGCACGGCCGTGCGGCCGGGCATCGTGATGATGTCGGCCTTGGTCGGCAGCGCCGTCACCGGTCGACCGCTGCCCATCGTCCGCTCTGAGAAGAATGCGGTCTTGCTCAGGCCGTCGGTGAAGTCTCGTATCTTGGTTGGAGTGAACGGCCGAAACGCACCGTTGCCGCTGATCGGCAGGCCATCGGGACTGGAGCCGTCGTGAACATCCTGCTGCGTGGTACTCATGGCCCCGCCGTATGGGGTCGATCCGCCGGTGTTGCAGCGGTAGCTGTTTTCGCTGACGATCCGGCCCTTGTTGCTGTCGCTGGGGCAGATGAACAGACCCATCGCCTGGGCGTAGGCGTTGTAATTATTGTTTCCCGTCATCATCTTCATTTGCGCCTGATCAAACTTGATCATCGCCGTGACGTTTGACTCCTCCATATAGGGCAGAATCTGGATGTGGGCGGAGTAGAAACCGGTCCTGTCGCTGCGGGTGATCGTGTCGTAGCTCGTGTACGACTTCCTCACGACTCCGTTCCGGTCGGCATTGTCCGGTGCGATCCGCGGCGGCGGGAAATGCTTCTTGGCCGACTCGTAGGTGATCACCGCCAGCCCGATCTGCTTGAGATTGCTCATGCACTGCACACGGCGAGCTGCCTCGCGGGCGGCCTGGATCGCCGGCAGGAGGATTGAGAGCAGGACAGCGATGATCGCGATCACGACGAGAAGCTCGACGAGCGTAAAGCCGCGGCCCACTCGTGACGGGGACGTTCTTGCCATCGTGCAGGAATGGGCGATCATCATGAACGCTCGGTGCCGTGTCGTTGTCGGGGTCCACGGCACGATAGCGTTGATTGATGAAGGTTTTGTGAGCCTCGTTTAAGATCCTACTGTCGCGTGGCCGGGTGTGCCAGAGCCACGCGAGCACGCCCTTGTCGTGGTCCGGCAGTTAAGGACTACGAAAGGGTCGTGAACGTGAAGGCTGGTGTGTAGGCGGTTCCGAGGGCGGTCGTGACGAAGGCCCGGAATCGGTAGGACGTGGATGGGGAGAGGCCGGAGACGTCGA
>JBGTGN010000166.1:0-10725 GCA_041746715.1 Pirellulales bacterium
CGCCGGGCCAGCCGCCGCCAGCGCGGCCAGGACGCTTTCGACCGCGGATAGGGCTGCGTCGTCGCCGGCGTCGCTGGGCAGGGAGGCAAGCGACTCGTCCATTCGATAGTCGAGCGGATCGACGGCGGCCGCGAGGACTTCCTCGAACGCGTCGCGGCCTTGGCCAAGCAAGAGGTCACAGGGATCGAGCCCGGCGGGCAACCTGGCAATCCTCACATCGAGTGGTTCGGAGAGGAGCATGCCGAGGATTTCGTTGGCTCGCTTCCGGCCGGCGTCGTCACCATCGAGCACGAGCACTACGCGGTCGGCATACCGCTTGAGGAGTTTGGCATGTCGTGCCCCGAGCGCGGTGCCGAGCACGGCCACTACGTCATTGCACCCCGCCTGCCGGGCCGCGAGGCAATCGGTGTAGCCTTCGACGACCACGGCACGGCCCGAGGCCGCGATGGCGGCCCGCGCCGAGTCGAGGCCATACAGGGTGCTGCTCTTTGAGAAGAGCGGGGTTTCGGGCGAGTTGATGTACTTCGCCATCTCCTGCTGTCCGCCCGGCAGGATGCGACCGCCGAAGGCGATGCACCGGCCCACCGGATCTCGAATGGGAAAAATCACCCGAGCTCGAAAACGGTCGTAGTAGCCAGGACGGTCGTCGCGTCGGATGGCAAGGCCTGCCCGTTCGAGGGTCGCGGCGGCGATGCCCGCCGTGGAGGCTTGTCGCAGGAGCCAGTCCCACGACTCCGGAGCGTAGCCCACGCCAAACTGTTCGAGGAGACTCGGCGTGAGGCCGCGGTCGGCGACATAGGCTCGAGCGGCTGCCGCCTCCGGTGCGGCCGTGAGGCACTCGCGGAATCTGGCCGCGGCCCATTCGAGGCAGTGGGCCAGGGCCACCCGTTCGTCCGGTTCGCCAGCGGCTCGGCTGCGGGCCAGCGTGATTCCCGCGCGGTCAGCAAGCTGCTCGAGCGCGTCGCGAAATTCGAGCTTCTCCATCCGCATGAGAAAGTTGAAGACGTCGCCGCCGACGTCACAGACCCAGCAGCGGTAGGTCTGGCGGTCCGGGTTGACCTGGAGGCTTGGCTTGGAATCGTCGTGCCAGGGGCACAGCCCGACAAAGCCCTTGCCTTGGCGGCGGAGCGCCACGTATGACCCCACCAACTCGACAATGTCGATGGCGTCTCGCACCTGCTCCTTCACGTCGTCACGATCGCTCGACGAGGTCTGCGATGCCTGCACGGCGCGGTTCCGAGGCGGGGAAGGAATGTCGCGAGCAACCGCCCGCAAGTCACCGCCGCAATCTATGGGGGGGCAAAAAACGGGTCAACGCCAGACGCATCCCGCGCAGTCTCCCTAGCCTGCCTTGCCTGTGGTGTCTGCCTCCGCGGTCGATCAGACGGCGTTACTTGCCCCTTGCAAATCGCTTGTCTTTGGGATTTCCGCGGGCCAACGTATAGGCAATGAGGTCGAGTACCTCCTCCTCATTGAGCGCGTCCAGGAGCCCCTTGGGCATGAGGGATGTCGGCGAGGCAACGATCTCCTCGATCGCCGAACGCGGAACGCGGACAAATTTGGTCGCGTCTTCGGGGTCTGTCACGATCGTGATCGCATCGGCATCTTCGACCACGATACGGCCGGTGTAGGCCTTGCCCTCATCGGTTTGCACGATGCTCGCCTTGTATTGATCCGACACTATGCGGCTAGGCTCCACGATCGCCTCGACGAGATCCTTCAGTTGAAATCGGCCCCCAGCCTGCGTGAGGTCGGGGCCGGTGGCCCCACCGTCACTGCCGTAGCGATGGCACACCACACACCGCGCGGCGGCAAAGGCTCGCTTCCCCGCCTCGAAGTCTCGCGTCTTTGGGCCGAGGCCTTGCTCGGCGGCCGTCATGACATCTGCTACGGTCCACGTTCGCCCTGGGCCCTGAGGCTTCGGGAGCGGAGGGGCGACCCACGGCTTCCTGATGCCGAGTGTCTCGAGGGAAAGCCGCTCATTCTCGGAGAGGCTCGCGAGGCTCTCGCTTTCGATGTTCGTGAGAAACTTCTGGAAGCTGTTGCCACCGGCCCACGTTCGGGCGCGGGCGAACCATTCGTAGTAGGCCTTTCGGTCTGCGGCGGTCCACATGGGCGAGCCCGGCTCGTTGCGAAGCGTGCGGAGCACGGAGGCATAGTGAATCTGAAGGAGATCGCTTCGTTTCTCGAGCGAGGCACGCACGGCTGAGCCGTACCTGGCGTTCCGCTCGATGAGACGGCGAAGCTCGTCTTCGTTTGGCGCGAGGTTGGTGTCACCGGCCGAACCACTCGGTGCAACGAGGCACGCAACGATTTTGCTCGCGATGCCTGGGGCACGCACGGTTACAAGAAGGCTCGAGAGTTCCCGATCGAGATCGAAATTCCCTGTCGGAAAGCGTGGCAACAATCGGCTCACGATCGTCGCGGTTGCTTCCGGCGACGGCTTTCCCAGACGGATCATCGCGAGCTCATACGCTCGCAGCAGCGCGAGCATGTCATCGGGGCTGAGGGAATCCACGTCGAGTGAGTCGAGTGCCGCGAGCACGGCTTGCTGGGCGGCCGGGTCGGCCTGCCGCGCGACGGCAATGGCTCCCTCGATTCGTGCGCGGGCCGTCTTGGAAGCGATCGCTGCATCCTGCCAGAGTTCGAGCGGCTGGTGCTCGAGCGCCACCCGAGCCGCGTAGCGGATGAACCGATCCTCGTTCCCGAGCGCGGCGAGGGCGATTGCGACGGCGCTCGCTGGATCGTCGGCCTGCCGGTGAAACGCCTCGAGCTCATGGCGAAGCTGGCGATTGGGGGCATGTTGCTCGTCGCTGTATGGCACGAGCGCCGTCGGCTCGTCGCCTGCGTAACGCACACGATAGAGCTCGCTCTGTCCGCCGCGGCCACCCACGGCAAAGTACATCGCCCCGTCTTGGCCGATCACCATGTCGGTCAGCGGCAGCGGCGTTCGCGTCACGAATTCCTCGAGCGTCCCTGTGTACGTCGACGCTGCGGGCTCAAGATGGATGGCATACATGGTTCCGAAGGTCCAGTCAGCCACATAGAGCGCCCGCTGATATTTTTCAGGGAACGTTGATCCGTAGCCGAAGCACACTCCGACAGGCGAACCAGGACCGATATCGACCAAAGCAGGCAGGCTGTCGGGGTATGATGCTGGCCACTTGGCCGTGCCACTTCGCCATCCCAGCTCGCTCCCACTGGTCGCATGGTTGACGCGGGTCGGGCGATACCACGGCGTCCCGAAATCCCACTCCATGTCGGCGTCGTAGGCGAAGAGTTCGCCGTCGGCGTTGAAGGCGAAGTCGTAGGGATTGCGATAGCCCGCGCTCCAAAGGTCCCATGTCTTGCCTTCGGGATCGGTGCTTGCGATGAATCCCCCGGGTGCGAGGATGCCCGCGGCGTGGCCGTTGCCATCCCACATTCGTTGAATCACGACATCCTCGTCCCAGCATGCGGGCAGTCGGCTCGTGCCGTCGGACCCCAGCTCGATCTTCCGCTGCGACTCACGGATACCTCCCATCGTCTGAGGCGGCGTGATGTCCTTTGTGGCAAAGGGCAGCTTTGTGTGGTTGCCACAGATCACGAAGAGCCGCGTGCCGTCTGGCGAGAGGACGATGTTGTGCGGCCCGTGCTCGCCGCCGCCGGCAAAATTGCGAAGTGTTGTGACGGTTTCTGGCATGCCGTCGCCATCGGTGTCGGTCACGCGATAGAGCCCGCTGCCCGTGCCGCCGTTGCAGACGACATAGAGCGCATCAAACGCCCACAGGAGCCCCTGGGCGCCGGTGATGGCGGCCGGAACTCGTTCCACCACGGTCTCCCCCGTGCCATCGAGCGGTGCGGGCGTGATCCGCACAAGCCCCTTGTCGGCCTGGTCGCTCGCAAACAGCCGGCCCTTGGGATCGACGGCCAGCGACACCCACGAGCCGAGCGCGTCGCGTGGCACTGTGAAAAGCTTATCGACAACAAAACCGGCCGGCACCGTAAACGCCTGCTCCGAAGCCCCCCCCTGCCCGGCAATCGGCATCGCCTCCGGCGCCTGCGACCAACGGGAGGCCGTGTCGGCGGCGGTCACGGTCCCCATCAAACACCACGTGAAGGCGAGGCTTGCGATGCATGTCAGCGTGCCGCGACCGATGCCGTGGCAAGATGGCCGGACGATCCAAACATGGCTGACTGAGGCACATGACATCACGGGGAGTTTCCTTCTGAGCTGGGAAATAGGATCCCAATGGCAAGGACGGTCCACGCCGGACCACGGGACGGTGGGTATTGGGGGCGGGCAGGTACGGCCGGCGAGGGTTCTTGGGCAGATGAGGAGCGAAGAACGGCTCTATGAGAGCAGCCGATCCACACTGTCGAGGAGGCGGTCCATGGCGAAAGGCTTGCGGATGTAGTCGTCTACACCGAGCATCTCGGCGTACGCCTTGTGTCGGCTCCCCTCGTTGGCCGTGATCATGATCACCCGCATGGGGTCGGGTCGGCTGCGGCGAAGTTTCTCGAGCACGAGAAATCCGCTTCGCTTTGGCATCATCATGTCGAGCACGACGAGGTCGGGCACCTCGCTCTCCGCGATCGCCAGCCCCTGATTCCCGTCGCGGGCCACGAGGATCGTGTATCCGCGGGATTCGAGTACCGTCTTCATCGACTCGACGATCTCGTGATCGTCGTCGACGAGAAGGATGCGCTTCTCGCTGCGGGCCGAGCGAGCCGTGGAATCTTTTGCCACCGGTTTCGAGGCGTCGAGGGATTCGGGTGCCGAGGCTGGCTTCGTGTTCTTGCGGGGTTTTTTGGCGGCTGGCATGCAGCATCTCGAGAATGGTGTGGAGTGCGACGGCCCCTCGGGGCCGCAATCGCATCCGATCGCTAGGTTAGCACGGTGCCGTCTGGTCGGCCATCATGCTCGATGGCGGGGCCCCTGCCGGCCGGGAACTGCCAAGGCACACGGCAGCCAGGGCAACACCAAACGCTCCGCCAAAAGCCACGTCGCTCGGGTAGTGGGCACTGCTTACGACTCGCTGCGCCGCGGCCATCACCGCCAAAACGGCAAAGACCGGGGCGCCGTGCGGATACTTCCATGCAAGGGTCGTTGCCAGCCCGGCCGCCATCGCGGCGTGGCCCGATGGAAAGCTCATGAGATCGGCCGACTTGTCGAGCTTCATCGCGGCGTCACCAAACGTGTCCAAGACCGACGTGACACGTGTGAAATCAACCGCCCGTGGTCGCACCCGCGTGATGAGAACCTTGAAAACGTCCACCGTGAGCCCGCCGGCAATTGTGGCGAGCACCATGCGACCGATGTCCCATCGCGCCGCTGCCATGTGGCGGGCGCACCGAAGCACGGGATCGAGGCAGCATGCCACGATGAGGATCACGGCAACGGAAAGCGCGTGGGCAAATGCCTCACTGAGGTTGATCAGCCGACCGAGGTCGCCGGGCAGCCGATGATCCCGGCACCACGTAGCCACGGGCAGATCAACAGGGAACAAAAGCCCGCCGAGGCATGCCAGGCCGAGAGCCACGAGCATCCGGCGCCCGCAGGCTCCCCAGCCCGTCGCCGAGGGCCGCGGGAGCGAATCCGACACGGGTGGGGCAGAATCCTTGGCAATCATGCCAAGAAGTGTGGCACGAAGCACCAGCGATCGTCCATGGCGATCTCCCAAGTGCCACAACCCTCCTTGGCTCCGCGCGGTCACTGCCAGAGACCGCGGTCGAGCAATCGATAGTTTATGGCCTCGCTGATGTGGGCCGCGGTGATCGAGTCGTGTGCATCCAGGTCGGCTACCGTGCGGGCCACCCGCAGCACCTTGTCGTGTGCCCGCGCGGAGAGGCCGAGATCGGCCACGGCGGCGCGGAGCAGCTCACCGGCTGTTGGATCGAGCTTGCAATACTCCCTAATCTGACGGCTCGTCATCCGAGCGTTGCACCGAGGGCCACCATTCGCGAATCGAGCCGCCTGCCGAAGCCGCGCCGCCAGCACGGACTCCCGCATCTGACCGCTTGACGTTCCGGCCCGCTTGGCCGCCAGTTCCCGAAACGGCACGCCGGGCACTTCGAGATGGATATCGATCCTGTCGAGCAGCGGGCCCGATATTTTGCCCATATATTTTTCCACTTGCGGCGCCGTGCACTGGCATTGGCGTCGGGGGTCGCCACGGTAGCCACAGGGGCACGGATTGAGCGCGGCCACGAGCATGAAATCAGCCGGGAAGCGGGTGGTTGACTTCGCGCGACTGATGGTCACCGAGCCATCCTCGAGCGGCTGCCTGAGCACCTCGAGCGTACGTCGGTTGAACTCGGGCAACTCGTCTAAAAAAAGAACACCGTTGTGAGCCAAACTTATTTCGCCTGGCATCGGGATTGATCGACCTCCCACAAGACCGGCCTCCGAAATCGTGTGGTGCGGGGCGCGGAATGGCCGTGTGGCCAAGAGCGGCTGACCAGGGTGCAGGAGTCCGAGGGCGCTGTAGATGCGTGTGGTCTCGATTGACTCAGGGGCCGAAAGTGGCGGCAGGATCGTCGGAATTCGCTTGGCGAGCATCGTCTTTCCGCCGCCCGGTGGGCCCACCATGATGCAGTTGTGGCCGCCCGCTGCCGCCACGCAGATCGCCCGCTTGGCCGCCTCCTGCCCACGAACGTCGGCAAAATCGATGTCATAGGTCGCGAAACGCTCGAACCACTCACTCACCCGCGGCGGCGTCGGAGCAATATCGAGCTCGCCGGCGAAGAACTGCACGGCCTCCGTCAACGACGACACGGGAATCACATCGATGCCTTCCACCACCGCCGCCTCGGTGGCACTCGCCGCTGGCACCACGACCCCTTTCAGTGGCCTCAGCCGGTTTTTTTGGTGAGACGCAGCGATCGCGATCGAAAGGGCGCCCCGCGCCGGCCGCGTGGTCCCCTCGAGCGAGAGCTCCCCCACGACGGCGTAGTCTTCGAGCCGTTCGGATGAAAACTGCCCGCTGCCAGCGAGGATGCCGAGGGTGATGGGAAGGTCGAACGTGGCTGCCTGCTTGGGCAGCTCGGCCGGGGCGAGATTGATGACGATCCGGTCGTTGGGCCGGTTGAAGCCCGAGTTCACCATGGCACGCGCAACACGATGGGTGCTTTCACGGATCGCCGTGTCGGGCATGCCCACGAGCACCGTGGCTGGGAGCGCCCCGGCGGACACATCGACCTCGACGTCCACCGGAACGGCGTCGATCCCAAAAAGTGAATAGGTTTGGAGTCGGGCAAGCATGATGCAAACCTCCGCGAGGGGCAAAGCCCGGGAACGGCCACGCCGTTGCCGCAGGCACCGCTGGCCTTATGCTGTACAGGCGTTCATATTCTGTCAAGCCCCGGTGTGCGGAGGGGCCAGCGGGACGTAAGATGCCTTCATGAGCGGTTTTTCGGCCCGATGTCCCCAAGGGAATTTACAGCCCATGCAATCAACCAGCGCGGTTCAGATGGGTGGCGGGGTTCACGGATGGATAGCCTTGGCGGCGGGAATAATGCTCGCCTCATGCTTTTCCGAGCGCGTGGCTGCCGAGGATGCCGGCTGGAAATCATTGTTCGACGGCAAGGGTCTTGGCGAGTGGAAGTCCACCCCGTTTGGTGGCGAGGGCGAGATCACCGCTGGCGGGGGCATCTTGACGATCGGGATGGGGGTCGATCTCAGTGGTGTCACCTGGCAGGGGAAGTTTCCACAGCAGGATTTTGAGATCGCGCTTGAGGCTCGCCGCGTCGATGGCACCGATTTTTTTTGCGGCCTCACCTTTCCTGTTGGCGAGGATCACTGCAGCCTCATCCTGGGCGGCTGGGGTGGGGGCGTCGTTGGTCTCTCGAGCATCGACGGCCAAGACGCTGCCAACAATGACACGACGCAGGTCATGGCGTTTGACGATCATCGGTGGTATGCCGTGCGGGTTCGTGTGACGGCCGGCCGCATCCAATGTTTCTTGGACGGCAAGCAAATCATCGATCAGCCGCGTGCCGACCACATCATCTCTGTACGGGACGAGGTGATCCCCTCACAGCCCTTGGGGCTGGCCACCTACTCCACCACCGCCGAGATCCGTGGCATTCGGTGGCGACCGATCGCCGAAAACAAACCGTGAGCACACCTGAGCCGACAAAAGAGCCCGACCATCATTCGGAAGATGCTCCCGATCGAGAGCAGCCTCCGCCGCCGGATCGGCTTCGACAACGGATCGCCGGCGAGGCAGCCCGTCATGTAACCGGTGGCAGCGACGCGCGGCGGGCGGTGTTTCGCGCGGCTCGGCGGGTTGCCCACGGCTGGGTGCCCGACGACGAGCTCCCTGATGACGCTGAGGTTCGACGCGAGGTCCATCGGCGACTCGATCCCTCCGGGTCGCTCGCTCCCGTCATCGGAGACCGCTTCGATCGCCTGGCCTCGCTCGTCGCCGTGCTCGAGACCGTCCGGCAAAACCCAACCCGTCATCCCGAGGGTGACGCCCTCGAGCATTCGCTTCAGGTTTTTGAGATCGTGCATCAGGAGCGGCCTTCCGATGAGGAGCTCCTGACGGCGGCGCTCGTGCATGACGTCGGCCTTGCGATCGATCGTCGCAATGCGGTGGGGGCGGGGCTCTTGGCGGTCGAAGGCCTTGTCACACCCCGTACGCACTGGCTCATCGAGAACCTCCCCATGGCGACCGCCTACGTCGATACCACACTCGGCCATCGCGGCCGCAAGCGTCTCGAAGCCCATGCCGACTTTCTCGACGTTCTCCTCCTTGCCGAAGCCGACCGCCGTGGCCGTGTGCGGGGCGGCGCCGCGCCACGGCTCGACGAGGCCATCACCATCCTCCGCGATCTTGACCACGACAACGACGATCTGACCGAGGACGTTTCCAGCGACCGCGAGACGTAGATCGCTCGGCTACGCCGGTGGCACCCCATCGAGGGCGACACGCACGGCGTGACGCGCCTCGTGCCAGCGGGTTCGCACCGTTCGCTCGGAACATTTCATGACCTGGGCGACCACCTTCTGATCGGCGCCGAGATACCAGACCATAGAGAACACGTCGCGAAGATCATCCGGCAGATCCGTGACCGCGGCATGAAACGCCGTCCAGCGATCGAGTGACTCGTCGTGAGCAGGAGCGTCGCCGAGTGCCGGCGGCACCAGCGGCCGCTCGAGTATGCCGGAGCCCGGCAGGTTCGTCGCGTGGTTCGCCGCGAACGACAACGGGCCGGCATACCGTCGAGCCAGATCGAGCAGTTCGCGGTGAAGCTCCGTGGCGGCGAGCTTCATCACCTCCCGTGGTTCGTCGATCGGGACCGTGCCGAGCGTTCGATGGAGCCGCATGGCGACGTTCTGAAAGACGTCATCCGTGTCATCCCACCGTCGCACATTCGGAAAACGGGCGAGCAATCGTCGCGCGAGCACCCGCAGCCGCCCCCCGCACAGCTCGATGATCTGATCGCGAGCGGCCAGGTCGCCAGCCCGGAGGCGATCGACGCAGGCCATCCATTCCGGTGAATAGGTTGTGTCTGACGTGTCGCCGTGGTTCGGCATGGGAACCATCTCGCCATGCATGGAGAAGGGGGCCTTGTCCTCAGAGCCCTCCGGTGCCGACGAGGGCCTCTTCGGATCGTATCACGCGGCGCGCTCGACGTTCGCGAGGGGACCGGAATCGAGTCCAGGCAGCGATGTATAAAAGGGCAACGGTCTCCTTTTGGATCCTCTTTCGTCGAGCACACCCGGATGACTGATGCCACAGCCCATGGTTCGGACGGAGTCTCTGTCCCGCCCTCCGGCGTGGATATCTCCGCAGGCGGGCTTCCTGGCGCGGATGACGACTTTGGTTTTGCCAGCGGCCGGCCTCCCGCCGACCCCATCGGGCCGGGCACGAGGCTCGACGGCGTCACAATCGTTCGGCTGCTTGCGGCCGGGGGCATGGGAAAGGTGTACGTCGGCCATCAGGCTTCGCCCGCGCGGTCGGTGGCAGTGAAGGTGCTCCGAGACGGCCTTGCCTCGGCGGCCGTCGTGCGACGCTTCCACCAAGAGGGGGAGTTGCTCGCACGGCTTCGACACCCTGGCATCGCCCAGATATTCGCGGCCGGCATCCAGGTCACGCCATCGGGTGACGTGCCCTATTTTCTCATGGAGCTCGTGGCTGATGCCGCCACGATCACCGACTTCGCCTGCCGCCGCCAGCTCACGCCCCACGACCGCGTGAGGCTGTTTGCCAGTGCAGCTTCAGCGGTCGCGCACGCCCATCGTGAGGGCGTTGTTCACCGCGACCTCAAGCCGGGGAACATCCTCGTCGATGCGGCGGGCAACACGAAGGTCATCGACTTCGGTGTCGCCAGGGCGATTGACTCGTGCGACGATCGACTCACGAGCGCAGCCGAGATCGGCCAGCTTCTTGGCACGGTACGGTACATGGCCCCCGAGCAGCTTGGGCTTGCCGACGGCGAGGCCGACTCGCGGAGCGATGTGTATGCCATGGGGCTGGTGCTTCACGAGCTGCTCCTCGACGAGCTGCCGTATGAGCTTGGAGGGCGGTCGCTTGTGGAGGCTGCCGCCATGCTCGGTGCTCGCTCCGGCGGGGAGGCTCGTGCCATCGGCCGACGCCTCCGCGCCACCGGTCTGGGGGCTGGCGATGCGACGGCACTCGCCGCGATCATAGGCACCTGTCTCGAGCCTCGGGCCGCTGATCGCTACCAGAGCGGGCGAGATATCGCCGCCGACCTCGAACGCTGGCTTGTCGGGCA
>JBGTGN010000167.1:0-21476 GCA_041746715.1 Pirellulales bacterium
CGAGGTCGGCGGTGAGCCCGCGAACAGCATGGCCCACGGGACCATTCCGCTCGCAGGCCTCGAGCGCCCGTCGGACGCCCTCGCCCGAACGCCCCACGAGCAGCACGCGGGCACCTTCCCTCGCCAGGAGCCGGCCGAGCACGAGGCCAAACCCGGCGGTGCCGCCCGCAACGATCACTCGCCTGCCGCTCCACATGATCCGCACGTGCTCCTTTGCGGAATCGCAGGCGCTGCCGGCCGTGCTTCCCGTACTCCTCCCGGAATCTTCTCCCGGGATGGTACCATCCTCGCTCCTTCTGGGCTTCTTTTCGCGTCTTTCAATCTCCACCCGCTCGCCCCCACCCCTGCCTGGATGCCCACCATGACGCTTCCCGTTCCCACGCCCCCAGACACTGTTCGCACCAAGATCGTTGCCACGCTCGGCCCGGCATCGTGTTCCGAGGAGGCAATTCGCGGCCTCGTCGAGGCAGGCGTCAACGTCTTTCGCCTCAACATGGCCCACGGCACGCTCGAAGAGCATGCTGAGTCGCTCGCGCGCATCCGCCGCGTGTCAGACGAGCTCTGCCGGCCCGTTGGCGTCCTCGCCGACCTCGCTGGCCCCAAAATTCGTCTGGGCGAACTTCCTGACGGCGTGACGGAGCTCGTCGAAGGCGAGGAGGTGGCGTTTGTCCGTGGCCATGAGGGGAACGGTCCACGAGAGTTTACGGTTACCTACGAGCCACTCGTGGACGAGCTCTCGCTGGGCGATTCGGTCATGATCGCCGACGGCACGATCAGCCTCGTGATCGTGGGTCGCACGGCCGACCGCGTGCAGTGCCGTGTCGTTCAGGGAGGCACGGTGCGCAGTCGCCAGGGTGTCAATCTTCCCGGTGTGCGGCTGTCGGTGGCGGCGATGAGCGCCGACGATTGGCGGCATGCCGAATGGGCCGCGATGGCGGGCATCGATTTTGTGAGCCTGTCGTTCGTGCGATCGGCCGTCGAGGTGAAACTGCTCAAGGAGCTCCTCCGCACCCGCGGCTCGCAGGCGAAGGTGATCGCCAAGATCGAGAAGGGCGAGGCGGTTGAAGCGCTCGACATGATCGTGGATGCGGCCGACGCGGTGATGGTCGCCCGCGGTGATCTCGGCGTGGAGACCGACGTTGCCAGCATGCCGATGGTGCAGAAGCGAATCATCCGAGCCTGCCAGCGGTATCAAAAACCGGTGATCGTGGCGACCCAAATGCTCGACAGCATGCAGCACGCCCGCCGCCCCACGCGTGCCGAGGCCACCGACGTGGCCAACGCGATCCTCGATGGCGCCGACGCCTGCATGCTCTCCGGCGAGACCGCCATCGGTGAACACCCGCGGCTTGTCGTCGACATGATGCGACGAATCGCCCGAGAGACCGAGAAGCAATACCTCGCCGACCGCTGGCGGTATATGGAAGGCCGGTTCATGGCCGAGCGGGGGAGCGCCGGCGTGCCGGTGCAAGAGTTTCTGCCGTCGCCAGAGTTTCTTGTGGAAGGGCTTCACCCAATCACGCAGGCGGTGGTCGATGGGGCGAGCCGCATTGCCGGCGAACTCGACGCCAAGCTCTTTGTCGTGGCCAGCAAGTCGGGCCTGACGGCCATCGCGCGATCAAAGCGGCGCGGGGCGGTACCCACGATTGGTGTCTCCGACAATCCAGCCACGCTCCGTCAAATGTCGCTCTACTGGGGCGTGACGCCGCTTGCGGGCGCCGCGTCACCCGACACCGAGGCGCTCCTCGACCATGTCTGTCGCTGGGGCCTTGCGGAGGGCCGCCTCGCCAGGGGCGACCGAATTTTGCTGGTGGCGGGTTCCGGTTTTGGAACGGGCGGGCACAATATGGCGCTCGTCCATGAAGTGTGATTCAGGGATGTGATTCAGGGGAAGCATGATGAAGAAAAAGTGTGTGCTGGCGTATTCCGGTGGTCTCGATACCTCGGTGATCCTGGGGTGGCTCATCGAAGAAGGCTACGACGTGGTCGCGGTCTATGTCGATCTCGGCCAACCCTGTGAGGATCGGCAGGCAACACTCGAGAAAGCGCGGACATGCGGCGCGATCACGTCGCTCATCGTCGATGTCCGTGAAGAGCTCTGCCGCGACCTTGCCTTTCCCACGATGCAGTGGCAGGCCCGCTACGAGGGCACGTATCTTCTCGGAACCTCCATCGCGAGGCCGCTCATCTCGAAGGTCTGTGTCGAGATCGCCCATCGCGAGGGCTGCACGGTCTTTGCCCATGGCGCTACCGGCAAGGGCAACGACCAGTGCCGTTTTCAGTTGGCCGCCGAGGCGCTCGACCCTGGCATCACCGTGCTCGCCCCGTGGCGGATCGCCCGGTTTCGCGAGCGGTTCCCCGGTCGCCAGGAGCTCATCGCCTTCTGCGACGAGAAAAACATCCCGGTGAAGGCGTCGAAGAGCAAGCCCTATAGCTCGGATGAGAATTGCCTTCACACGAGCTACGAGGCAGGGCTACTCGAAGAGCTCACCACTGATGGTTTTAGCCTCGTGGATTTTGGAATGACGGTCTCGCCGCAGGACGCACCCGAAACCGCGGAGTCCGTGGTGATTGATTTTGTCGCTGGAGTGCCGGTCGCGGTGAACGGGAAGCCGATGGCGGCCCATGAGATCGTGCTCGCGCTCAACGAGATCGGTGGCCGCAACGGCATTGGTCGCACCGACATCGTCGAGAATCGGCTCGTTGGCATGAAGAGCCGCGGTGTCTACGAGGCCCCCGGCATGACGCTCCTCTACGAAGCCCACCGGCTCGTCGAGCAGATGACGCTCGATCGTGACCTCGTTCACCTTCGTGATCGCCTCTCCCCCGAGGTGGCCGAAATGGTCTATTACGGCTTCTGGTACTGCGCAAAGATGGATGCGCTCCTGGCCTTCATTCGCGAGACCCAAAAGCCCGTGACGGGCCACGTTGAGCTGAACCTCTACAAGGGCAACATGCTTGTGAAGAGTCGCGAAAGTGGCCAGAGCCTCTACGACGCGGCCATCGCATCGATGGAGGCTGGCGGATCATACGACCAGACCGACGCCGAGGGCTTTCTGAGAATCTTGGGACTGCCCCTGCGGGTGCAGGGCCGAGTGCGACCCCGTGACCTCGCGTGAGACCCCAATGGCTGCGGGGGCGGACGTAGGGCGGAAGCTTCGGGAGTGGGTTGCGTCCATTCGCAGGCTCGTTTTGCGTGAGCCGTCTTTTGGGGTGCCCAGGCCGCTGGTGGCGGCGGCCCAGGTGTCGTCGCTCGCGGCCATGGTCTTTTGCTACTTTCTCGCGCCGCAGTTCGCGTGGGCCTATGCCGTGCTAGCCCTCGGGTGGTTTCTTGGGCTTGCGCTGCCCACGGCCACGATGGGGCCGCGGGGGCAGGCGGGAAAGCGGCTCATGGCGGCTGCTGCGGGTCGCTCGGAGCTCCCGGGGTCGCTGCGGTTCACCGTCCGCGTGGCAGCCCGCGCGCTCGTCTATCCGTGTTGGCCTGCCTTCGTTGCGGGAGTGCTGCCATCACCCGTCGGGGCTCGGTCGGCCGAACCGTTGATGGCGATGACCCTCCTCGTGGCGGGTGCCGGCGTCCTGGTAACAGTGGTTGCGGTCGCTGGGCCCCGGCACGCGATGCTGGCCCGATGGATCGTGCTCTCGATCGCCACTGCCGCCGTGATTGCACTTTTGCCAGGATTTCCCTGATTGCCAAGACGGTCATTCCGTGGGCCATTGCTGGGGAGCCACATGATCGGTGTTGAGCGTTTCAGACGATCCTGCCAAACTTCCCGGGCATCCCAGACATTCCCGTCTGCCGTCCGTCTGAGCCCAATCAAGGATCGGGGTTGAGTCAATCGACTCTCGCGCCCGATATCAGAATGAGCGTGTCGTACGGGTCGTGACGATTCTGACAGCCCTTGCAGGAGCCCTTCCGTGGATGGAACTTTCGTGATGAGCCGTTCCAGGTGGCTTGTTCTCGCCGTGATCGCCCTCGTGGCCCATGCCACCGGTGTGGCGAGCGCGGCTGGTTTTGTAGCCAGCGAAAAAGTCTTCCCCGCGACGACCAAGGCCTGGCTGAGCATCCCTGATCCAGAAGCGTTTCAGGCCCGGTTCGATCGCTCGCAGTACGGGCAGCTCGTGGCCGATCCGTCGATGGCGACCTTCGTCGAGAGCTGCAAGGAGCAGATCCGGAGCAACAGCAAGCAGCGGCTCGCCAAGCTGGGCCTCACACTCGATGATCTGGCGGCCATCGTCGGTGGTGAGATTGCGATTGCGGCCATCGAGCCGCAGGAAGGCCGTTTGGCAACGGTCATCATCGTCGACACGACCGGCCGTGAGGATCTTGCCCGCCAGCTTGTGGCGCAGATTGGCGACCGGCTCATCGAGCAGAAGGCCACCAAGGTCACCGTGCCGGATGCTCCAACCGAGCTCACGGTCTACGAACTTCCCCCGGTGAAGGACGAGCGGAAAGCCACTACGCCTCGTGATCGACGCGTGGCGTTCGCGCTGGCCAAGTCGGCGCTCGTGGTGGGTGACGACGCGCTCCAGGTTGGGCAGGCCTTCGCGGTCCTCGAGGGTGGCCGTGCCGACAGCCTTTCGACTCACCCTTCCTTCGCGGAGGTGATGGGCCGCTGCGGCAAGGAACTGCCCGTCACCGCGTCACCCCTCAAGTGGTTCATTGAGCCGCTTTCGTTTGCACGGCTCTGGCAAGCGGCCAACCCGCCCCGTGAGAAGCGCAAGGGACCAGACTACGTGGCCATCCTCGGCCGCCAGGGCTTCGATGCGGTGAAGGCGGCTGGCGGCGTTCTTGCCTTCAGCGAGGGACCGCACGCGCTTCGGCATCACACATTCGTCCACGCGCCCCCGCTCGCCGGTCGTGAGCCCGACTCGCCCGACCGTTTTGATCTTGCCGCCAAGATGCTCCGTTTCCCGAACACGAACGACATGGCACCACCGGCCTGGGTGCCTGTGGATGCCGATGGCTGGATGGCCCTTGAGTGGGATCTTCAAACAGCTTTTGCATCCGCGGAGACGCTCGTGGACGACATCGTGGGCGACAAGGGTGTCTATCAGGACGTCATTGCATCGCTCAAGGAAGATCCTGATGGTCCGCAGATCGACGTCGAAAAGCATCTCGTCGCATGCCTTGGAACCCGCGTGGCTTTGCTCACTGACCATGTCGAGCCGCTTGGCACCGACTCGGAGCGGATCGTGATTGCCGTTGCCTGCCGCGATGAGCTGCAGGTTGCCGCGACGATCGCCAAGGTCATGAACGCCGATGGTGACATGGAGAAGTTCGAGATCGGTGGCAAGCCAGCCTGGCAGCTCGTAGACCGCTCACACGCGATTCCGACGCTCGAGATCGAGACCCCCGGTGGGAGCGTGACACACGCTGACGACGAGTCTGCCTCGAGTCGCCGGCAACGCCTCCGCGACAAAGAAGAGAAGCTCCTGCCGCATGCGGCGGTCACCGTCGCCCACGGCCATCTTCTCATCGCGTCGCACCGCGACATGCTCGAGAAAGTGGTCGTGGCCCCAGGTGGCGACGACGCGCTGACCGCCGCGGCCGATTTCAAGGCCATGATGGCGGAGCTGGCAAAGTATGCTCCTGGTGACGTCGCTGCTCGTTCGTTTGGCCGTGAAGACGAATCGATTCGCCCCGCGTATGAGCTTCTGCGGTCTGGGGCGATGCCAAAGTCGCAGAGCGTATTCGGCCAGATCCTCAACGGGATCCTTGGCGACGGCAAGCCGGGTAGTGTCCGTGAGCAGAAGATCGATGGAAGCTCGCTGCCTGAGTTCGAGACGGTGCGGAAGTATTTTGGCACCGTGGGGGCGGCGCTCGAAACCCTTCCCGAGGGCTGGTTCTTGAGCGGCGTGGTGCTTCCGGATGCCGGCGAACCCGAGCCGGGCGTGGCCCGCAATCCCGCGAGTCCCGTCGGTCGATAGTGCTACTGCCCGCGGCCGCGGGTGTGTTCGATCACGGCCCAGAACGGGTGCTGGCGATCGGATCGCAGCCGGAGGTCTTCCATAAACACGCCGAGATCGGGCTGGGGGGGTGTTTTGTGAACCTTCTGGCCGTCGATGGTGACGGCCAGAGGCTGGGTGAAATCGACCAGCTCGGGCGCGAGCCAGACCTTCACTCGGTCGGCGCCGCATCGCACGGAGATCGTGTTCGTCACGAGCTTCTTGGCTTCGATCGACAGTGGTCGTGATCCGGTCGCCGGCGGCCACTGCTCGGGGAGCACGACCGTCTTCGGCGGTGGTGACTCGAGCTCAAGCCACCAGAAAAAGCGGTCCCACGGACGGAACGTCACGACGGAAAACTCCCTCGGGAAGAAGGTCCGCCGCTTGCGGCCCATCCAGTCAAAAATGCGGAGAACGTCGTCCGAAAAGTGCTCGTGGCCGCGGCCTCGATACTCGACGTAGGTCGCATCAAAACCCTTGGCGAAATAGCGATCGAGGTCAGTGGCGTTCCGCTGGAGGCGGAATCGGTCGAGCTCGCCGCCCACGACATAAACCGGAAGATCACGGGCGTTGGGCCAGTAGTGGGTCACGTAGCGGTCCGCTGTGGGCGTGATCGCGATCAGTCCTGCCCAGAGATCGGGGTGGGCCAGCGCGATATCCCATGCAGCGTCACCGCCAACAGAATGACCTGAGAGGAACACGCGATCGGTGTCGATCGAGAAGCTTCGCAGGGCGGCCCGAAGGCATGCGAGCACGGCGGCGTGCTCTCTCGCTGAAAATTCGTACGCCGTCTGATGCTCACGCGCCCAGGCCGGTGCGATCACGATCGTGCCGTGACGGGCCGCCTGGCCTTGGCGGACACCGTCAGGGCCAGGCATCCCTGCCCACCACTCGATCTGATTGAGCGGCGTAGACCACGAGGCGTGGAGCGAGACCACGGCCGGGTAGCGACGCAGCGGGTCATACTCCGGGGGGAGTTGCACGAGGCAGCGAATCGGCTCGCCAGCAGGGCCGGCCACCTCCAACTCGTAGAGACCATCGTGCGAACGTGGGGGTGGAGGATCGACGGGGGGCCGCATGCTGGCAGCAAGCGAGGCGATCGTGGCCACCGAAAATGCCTCCTCCTGCCGCATGCCTTCGAGCACCTTGGCGCGGGCCGGCTCGGTGGTCGCGTTGACGTACTCACGGATTGCATTTCGGAGCCGCATGGCCGAGAGGGCGAGTTTGAGATTGCTTTCGCCCACCGCGGCGCCCTGAAGCCAGCCACTGATCGCGATGGCCACCCCCCTGTCTGCCGGAAGATCAGCGTCCATACCAACCCGCTCAAATGTGGCGAGCCGCTCGAGTGCCCCGAAGGAAAGTTCACGCTGAATCTCGTCGATCGCAACGGTCGCCTCGCGGGCAACGTCGGGCTCGAGACGGCCGGCTCGCTCCCGCAGTGCCGCAACGATCGCCGCCGCGCGGTCTCGGCGCACCCCGTACGCGTCGCGCGTCTCGCGAACCTCTTCGAGCAGTGCGCCGTCGGCGTTGCCGATGGGGAATGATTCGAGCAGCGCCCGCACCAGCCCGTCTTGCCCCACCTTCGCGCGGGCCATGATCTCATGGAGAAGCTGCCGGGCAGCGAGACGTCCGAGTGTTTTTCGTTCCTCGGCGAGATCAGCAAGCTCCGGAAAGTCTTTGAGCACACCGTCAAGGGCCTCCCGTGCGTCATCAAACCGGTCCGCCTGCATGAGCAGCCGCACCACGCGGAGCCGCTCGTCGGCATTGCCGGGGTCAACCTGTTTGGCAATCACCCGTTCAAGCACATCCCTCGGAATCGAGGTTGTCGCCATCCGCATGTCGAGTTGGAGGGGCTTCTCGGTCTGAAGGCCCTGCACGCGTGTCCAACGGGGGGTGATCTCGGTGATACCCTGCACAACATCGAGCTTGCCCGAAGCGGTGGAGAGCGTGAGCACACGACGTCCGTATTCGTCGAAGGGTGTCACGCTGAGAATGGAGCCGACTCCCGCAACGACGCGGCCCCCATCGGGCACCCGCTGGGGTATCCGGATTCGCTCCATGCCAGGATCGACGACCGCTTCCTCCACCCCCCGCACCTGCCGCTTCGACACCATCGTGCGGGCGAGCTCGTCGTCGCACATGAGGATGGGCTCGCCAGGTGCACTCGGGCGATTTGCGGCCTCGACCGGATCGATGGCCACCCCGGGAAGCCTGGCAAACCGGCCATCCAGAATCCGACCATCGAGCAGCTCGACACGGTCGCCGCGGGCCTGGAATACCGGTCCACAGGCCACAAAAACGCAGCTCCACGCCAGTGTCCATCGCACCAGACTGCTCGTTGGCTGAGGAGCTAGACGCATCGCACATGTCTCCCGGGAATAGTCGAGTGTAGCGGCCAGCGAATAACCCCGGCGAAGAACCCGCGGGCTAATCAGAGTTTGACAGGGTTTTTCAAAGTGCGGACGATAAACTGACCTGGAAGTCGCGAATCGGCCGCTTGGCCGCAAGGAGAAGGTCTGGAATGATGGCACACACTGGTCGAGGGAGAGGCCCACGAGAAACAGCGCCGCGAACAACGCCGCGAGATCGACACTGGGGCCGCGTGGTGTGTCTGGCCTGCCTCGTGCTGGCGATGGGTGGCCGCAAAGCGACCGCGATCTTTGAGAAGGACGGGTATCCCTGGAATGTGGATCTGAGGAGCTACCACGACAAGGAGCTCAAAGACGCGCTTCCCGGTGGCAACTGGCTCTTAAATCTCGGACCCACCGGGATTCGGGCCCGCATTTATCCCGAAAGGCCAAACCTCCTGGTCGTGAAGTACGTCTTCCAAGACTCGCTCTCGCCGGCCAAGGGCAAGGTGAACATTGACGACATCATCGTGGGCGCCAACGGCCGAAAGTTCACGACGGCGCATCGATTTGGCCGGAGACTCCGGGGAGGTGGCGGGTGGGACGGACCCATGATGGAGATTGCCTACCACATCGAGGACAGCCAGGGCAGTCCGGACGGCCTCCTGCGACTGATCGTGTGGCCGAAGGGAAACCAGAGCCAAGAGAAGGAGGTTGGCATCCCGCTTCGCAAGGTGGGCCGCTTCGCGCCGACGTTCCCCTACGACTGCCCGCGGTCGAAGAAGATGCTCATCGAGCTCTGTGACTTCCTCGCGGCCGACTACATGTCCGCCGAATGGAAGAAGCCGGGCGCCTTCTCCGGCCCCCACGGCAAGGCCCACGCCTTGCTCGCGATGATGGGGAGTGGGAGCCCAAAGTACAACGACATCATTATGAGGGAGATGGGCGGGTACGCGGGAAAGCGTTACAACCCGGAAGGAGGTGGCTTCCAGTGTTGGTCGTGGGGCTTCGACGGCATTGTTCTCGGGGAGTACTACCTCCTCACGAAAGACGCCCGGGTCGTGCCCACGATCCAGAATCTTGCCGCCGCCATGCCCGAAGGATCTCAGGGCCACAACGGCATCTACACCCACCGTTCGTACCCGGCGATCGTTCGAAGCGGAAAAAAGCCCTACGCGTCGATTGCCGCGATCTCAGGACTCCAGATGGTGGCCATGACCCTCTTCAAGAAGGCTGGCCTTCCGTACGACAAGGATCTTTATCAGCGAATCCATCAGCACTATCTCAACTCAACATCGCTCACGTCGGTGGATATTGCGTACGCCTTCGGGAACGCCGACAAGCTGAATCCCCCGGCGACGCATCCAACGCATGCCGTTATCAAGCTGAAGGACCCGTCGAAGGGCCTCAGCGGCCGTGGCCCTGGCTATATGTGCCCGACCGGCATGAAGGGCATTGGCGCATACGATATCGTGTGGCCCACGCAGGCAGATCCGCGCTGGAAGCCGACCGACTGGATTGCCGCCGAAGCGGACACCAATGTGATCACCGAGTTGGCGGAGCCCGGGGTGCGCCAGGTCAATCGCGTCAGTCCGCTCTATCGCCAGGTGCCCGAGCCGACGCAGCCCTTTCGGACGAGTCGAACCGGAGGTCACCTGGCACCCGTTGGCATGGGAGCCGTTGCCCACCTCATCGGAAATGAAGACAAGCCCTCCTGGCAGTACCTCGGCCGGCATGCTGCCAATACCTGCGTCCTCGGACCGGGCAATGCCTTTGACGGCCACGCCGCCTCGAACCTCCATGCCTTCTGGAGCATCGTCGGCGCGGCCCGGTGTGACAATCCGGCAGTGCTCCGGGCGTACTTTGATTACATGAAGACATTCCTCATTCTTTCGGAAACCCACAACGGCGGCCTCATCCTCCAGCCCTGGGGCCGTGACCGTGCCAACTGCAACAGCGACGTAGGCTACGGCCCGCGAACACTCACCACGGCAACCGGTGCGATCCTTCTAGCCCTGGGCGAACGGCGCCTCCAGATTACGGGCGCGGATCTCCGCAGCCCGGTGAAGGGAAAAACTCCTCCGTCGCGGGTGGCGAAGTCGAAAAAGGGCTCTGAGCCGGAGCCCGATCCAGCTCCGGAGACACCGGCCCCCGAGCCGATGGCACCCGACGTATCGACCGTCGTCATGACGAGCTCGTCAGCCGAGCCGGCCGACGATGAGCCACCGTTCACGTTGCCAGAGCTCCCGCCGCTGCCCCCCCCTTCTGTCGAGGAAGCGGGTTCGCTCTTGGAGTCGGTGATCGGGGATTTTCGCGACAACCCCGACGAGTAGGCCATGGGAGCCGGCGTTGAAGGAGCGTTTGCTTGACCGGGCCAGGGGTGCGAAGGGACAATCAATGTCTCGCCCGCTTGTCCCGCCCATGCCCTGGTTGGTGTCACCTTCATGCGTCGTCGATCGCTTCGCCGTGGCCTCTTGGCGAGCCTGACGGCGCTGCTTGTCATCCCTGTTGTGCTGGCCATGACGCTCGGCACGGCAGCGCTTCTCACCGCGGTTGGCGACACGATGGCGGCGTCGGCATGCCGGTGGGTGGCGATGGCACTTGGTATCGTGTGGGCCGCGTCGATCGTGGCCACCGTGGCCTTTGCGGCGATCGTCTCACTTACCGATGCCAGGCCTCGGCAGGTTCGGCGGCGTGCCGGGCGAAGGTCAACCGGCCGACTTGATGATCAGCGGCCGGCCTGACGACGGCCGGCTCAGGAGGAATGCCCCCATGTTCCGTCTGATATCTCAGGCCAGGTGGCCCATCCTCCTGGCTCTGGTATCCATCGTGTGTCCGCTCACGTCGCTTCGCGGTGCCGATGCTACGCCCAAGGAAATCCGTGAACGCATCGACGCGGTCGCCAATCTCATCGCTACTGGCAAGAAGAACGAGGCGGCGGCGTCGTTGGCTGCCGGCATCGAGGGGCTGCGAGCGATGCAGGCCCAGGCGCAGAATCCTTCTGGCTTCAAGCTCCTTTCCAACCGCGCTGCCGACGCCCGCAAGGCGCTCGAGCGAGCAGGCGTCGATGTGACGGGCCTCGAGGTGCCAGGACCTTCCTCGCCGGCGTCGGCAGCGGCTGCCGCACCGCCGCGTCCAGGAGGTGCCCAGCCCCCGGCCGCGGGCGTGTCGTTTGCTCGACAGGTGGCGCCAATTCTCGCGCGGTCCTGCGGGGGCTGCCACATCTCCGGGAGGCGTGGCAATTTTCAGATGGCCACATACCAGGCGCTCATGGCCTCGGGCATGGTGCAGCGGGGAGCCGGCATGTCGAGCCGGCTTGTGGACGTCATCCTCACCGGCGACATGCCGCGTGGGGGCGGACGGATATCGTCAGACGACGTACGGGTTCTCAGTTCGTGGATCGACCTCGGGGCAATTTGTGATGCCGACCCGGCCGCCAGTCTCGACGTCCTCGCCCGTGGTGGGGCGGCTGCGCCGGCCCCAGCTCCCGCCCCGGTCATGCAGGCGGCGCCGTTTGCGCCTGGGGATGTGGCCTTCTCGACCGAGATCGCGCCGATCCTGCTCGACAAATGTGCGAAATGTCACGGGGATCGTGACGCCGAAAACAATTTTCAGATCACGACGCTCGCCTCGCTCGTCAAGGGCGGCCGCAGCGGTGCCGCGATTGTTCCGGGCAAGGGATCGGAAAGCCTGCTGGTCAAGAAGCTGCGGGGCGTCGGCATCGAGGGCCAGCGAATGCCGCTCAACGCCCCGCCCCTTCCCGACCAACAGCTCGCCCTCATCGAAAAATGGATCAATCAGGGGGGCCGCATCGACCTCCTGACTCCTACCGATTCGCTCGAAAAGCTGGTCTCCGTTGGAAAGTCCCAGCGACTCTCCGATGGCGAGCTCGCCGCCGTGCGTCAGAAGGCTGCGGAAAAGCTCTGGGCGCGGATGATCCCCGACGAGCAGCCCGTGACGGACAGCCGGGAGGGCATCTTTCTGGTGGGCAACCTTCCCGAGCCACGCCTGAAGGCGCTCGGCGCTGAAGCGGCCGATGTGTCTGGCCTTGTGCGCCGGGAGCTCATGGGTTCGGGCACGACTCTCCTCAAGGGAGGTGTGGTGGTCTACGCGTTTCGAAACTCCTTCGACTATTCAGCCCTCTGGCAGGTGGTCATGCGTGGTGAGCGTCCAAAGGGAATCGCTGGGAACGCGGGGTCGTCGGGCGATGTGATCTACGCGGCCTTGCTGGTGCCCTCCGCCGATGAATCTGGCGAGACAACGAGGCTCCTTCTGGCCGAGCAGATTGCGGCAGCCGCGCTCACCGGCCGAGGTCTGCCGTCGTGGTTTTGCCGTGGGGCGGGCAGGGCCGTCGCGATGAAGGCCGTTCCGAAGGCGCCGCTCGTGCAGGAGTGGAAGAAGGAGGTGGGAGCGGCGATTCGGCAACTCGGCTCGGCCGAGGATTTCCTGGCCGGGCACGCTGATCCGGCCGCGACGGCTACCGCGGCAGGTGGGTTTGTGTCGTCGCTCGCCTCGGCGGGCAAGCTCGCCCAGCTTGTCGGGATGGTCGAGGGCGGCATGCCATTCGATGAGGCATTTACGAAGCTCTTCCGAGCTCCGCCCCAGCAGGCTTTCACGGCCTGGGCAGCGCGGAACGCGGGGCGCTAGGCTTTCCACCGCAATGCCGTGGCGTCACGAGATGCGGAGAGCTCGTTCATAAAAAGACGGGGGTGCCTTGGATTCCGGGGCATGTGATCCGCGGTGATAGTGGGCGAACCCACCGGCCGTGGCGTGACACGCAACCAGAACATTCTTCCGGCCCCCAACGAGCCTCGGTAAGAGCTCACCGGCATGGGTGGACGACAGCACGAGCATGGCAGAAAACCTATCGCCCCGCATCCCGTGCGGAGCCTCGGCATTATAGTCGATTCCTGATGCCGCAAACCCAACCCTTTGCTGAAAAAGGATGCCAGTCGCGTTTCAGCAGGGCAACCCCTCGCGGATGACGTCCCGGCCAGGCGAGTGCAGCGACGCCTGCACCCGCTCGGCAGCGCCCCGGTTGCTCAGGCGCACCACACCGCAAGGCGTACGAGCACGACCGCCGGGAGGTGCGGTCGCCCGGCGGAGGCCGGGCAAGCGAGCCGGGGCCATGGATGGGCCACTTCGGTGAGGAGACCTACCGATTGACTGCGACGCTGGATGCGTCGCCCACGTCCCGGCGGAGGCCGGGCAAGCGAGCCGGGGCCATGGATGGCCCGGCGAGCGTATTGTCAGTACTCGCCCGAATCGCGGCTATAGGGTTCCATCGACTTCGTGTTGCGCTCGATAGCCATGACGACGGTCTGCCTCGCGGAGCCGTCGGCGGCGCTGGCGATGATCGGAATGACCTGCCGCTTGTTGGGCATCTCCACCCGCACCCGAAACGTGCCGTCTGGCCGGAGCTTGAGCGGTTCGCCTTGGAGCGTGACAAACGCATCAGGCTGCGTGGCACCATAGACGATCATCTCGGCATCCACTTCGATCTGGAAATTCACCGGGCGATCATCCTCCGTCGCATTCTCAGCGGTGGATGCCTGGGCCGCTGGCGGTCCCATCGGTCGCTGGAGCCGCTCCTCGAAAAGATCCTGGAGCTCCGTGCTGTTGTTCTCCGGTGAGTAGCCGCCACTCATCGCATAGATTCGCTCGCAGTCGTCCACGATTTCGCCCCAGTGGGCGTCGAGAGTGTCGCACTGCGACGCGGTCGGCGTGGTGACCGCATTGCTCCGCACGAGCGCATGAAATCGTCCCGATGGCGTGGCATACCCGATCTCGACGCGGCAACGAAGCGGCTCGCGGACATCGATGTACCAGTTCTTCACGCCGCCATGCACGGCGATCTCTCGAATCACCTGCTCCGACGGCGATCCCTGAACGTCTGCCTCCATTTGAAGCACCCGCAGCACCGGCTTGGCCGCATGCCACTCCTGGCCAAGCGCCGCCTGCGCGCGGGTGATGCTCCTCGGAGTAAGGTCCCAATACGCATGCATCCAATGGGGGCCTCGGACCATCAGCACCATCCGATCGCGGGCCGAGGAACGGCTTCCGCGGGCGCCGTCTGCACGGGTGGCAAGATTCTTGGCCTGAGCCAGCCGCTCGCGAACCTCGGCGATTCGCCTCGCCACCTCGGCATCCCTTTGGCCACCAGCCGGCACATGCCTCGCCACTTCTCGGCCGCCACGAACGGCGGGGGCCTGCTTGCCGAGACCTGACTTTGCTTTGCGTACGAGCGCCCGGATCAGTTGATCCTTTCGCATGGAGTGCCAGCCCTGCACACCATGCTGTTTTGCGAGGCGGGCAAGGTCGCGTACGGGCTTTTCCTTGAGGCTGGCGGTGGTCATGCGGGCTGCTCCGAGGGCCGGGTAATCCAGCCCGGCACGCATGCGCCGGCCGGACAAATCATCCTCCTATGAGGGTACCTAGAATTCGCCGATCAGGCAAATGTCGTGCCGGAGCCATTCAGTCGCAAAGTGCTTCAAGCAAGGCACTTACGACGTACGACCTGCCGAGAAAAAGCCCTCGGAAATGGGGGGTCATTCCCCGCGGAGCTTCAGTCCGCGCTCGGCCAATTTCTCCCGTACCTCGTTCAGGCTCGTGACACCAAAATTCTTGCATTCAAGGAGATCTTCAGCCGTGCGGCGGACGAGATCGCCGATGGTGTTGATTCCCAGCTTTGTCGTGCACTTTCGAGCCCGAACGGAGAGGTTGATTTCCCCAATCGACAGGCCAAGGATTTCTTGATCGTCCGCCGACGGCTCGGGAGGCATGATCTCCGGTTCGGCTGGCGGCGCGGGCTCGGCGAGTTGACCGAGCGAAAGCCCCTTGCCCAAGAGCATGTCTTTGATCTCGACAAGGCTCGTCTCGCCGAAATTCTTACTGGCGAGAATCTCTTCCTCGCTTGTTCGGGCGAGGTCGCCGAGGGTCATTATGCCCATCTTCTGAAGGCAGTTACGACTCCGCACCGAGAGCTCAAAATCGGTGACAGGCAGCAAGAGCACCTGATCAAGACGATCCCGACTGCGAAGCAATTGCTCTTGATCTTCGTGGTCACTGCCGGCCGATGAGTCCTTGAGAAAGAGGCGGGCCCGTGGGTGGTCTGGGATAGCATCAAGCACTCGCTTGTAACATCGCTGGGCCTTCGTGAAATCGTCACGATCTTCATAGAGAAGGCCGAGATTGATGAGGCTACCGACGGAGGGTGGATACCGCTTCAGCGACCGCTCGTAGCAATCGATGGCTTCGTCGTCGTTGCCACACCGGTCTTGGAGCACGCCCATGAGGAACAGGGCCTGGGCATGGCCAGGATCGGCCGCCAGGGCACGCTCGAGCGTCTCCGCGATCGATTCTGGACTCGCGCCCTCGTCCGACAACAGGACTGCCCGTGCGGCAAGGGCATCGGCCGACGAGGCGTCGGCTTCACTCAAGGAATCGAGGGCAGCCTTCGCATCGGCGTGTCGGCCGAGCTTGCGGAGCGACTCCACCGTTGCTGCCATACAAGCGGCGGCGTCGTAGCCGGCCTTCCTGGCGGCATCAAAAAGCTCGCAGGCCTTCTCGTGGAATTCACTGGCGGCGTGGGCCAGGCCCTGATGAAAGAGCGAGAGCGCCCCGCCGTCGGCACTCCGGAGCGTTTCGATGGCGTCGTCGGCACGGCCCAGGAGCCGCTGGCATACGCCAAGCCGCACCGACGCTGCCGGACTGCGATCGGGAATCCCCTCAAGCTCACGTACCGCACCGCGTAGGTCGCGGTGTGCTCCGGGGTCGTCGCCAAGGGCCTCTACGATTCCGGCGACCTCGGCGGGGCCAAACGGTCCATTTCCTGTGATGAGGTCGCGAATGTCGAGGGTCGCAGTGGCTGACATCGGGCGGGAGTCTCCAGAATTCGTGAATGAGCCGTCGTGGGACGAAATGCGAAACCGATTCGAGTCGTGAAAGGATCCAGAGCCAGCGGCGGGAGTCGAACCCGCAACCCCCGCATTACGAATGCGGTGCTCTGCCAATTGAAGCTACGCTGGCGTCGCAATCACCGGGGTGGGTCGCGGGTGAAAAACCCACTTGCATCGCCGGACAGACCATCGCCATCCCGCAAAACTAGCGCAGAACACGGGCAGCAGTCAAGTCGCGGCGGGAATAGCCGCTGCCAATGGGGGTACCACATGGGATTGACGGCCTCGCCCATGAAAACGACGGAGGCGGGGCCTCCGACCCGGCAGGAGCGTCCTGCCAATAGGGAATGCGGGTCAGGGGCAAGGCGACCGCACGCCCGACACAAGGTCGGAGACCCCGCCTTCGCTATGAAAAACGTGGGTCTGCCCGGGACCCGAGATCCCGAGCTATCAATACCCCATGCAACTCGTGTGCCACTATTCGGGAGAGACTGCCATGCACGAAAATCGAGACTGTTCGCCACACGGATATCCCCAGATCGCGACATCAAGAACGACCGCGAGCAGCCTTGTCGCAACGTGAGACACCGGTCGCGATTGAGGCAACCGTGCGCTGCATATTGCAACACTGCGTTGCATTTTGCGGCGGTTGCAGAGGCGATCAGGTTTGGGGTCTTGTCCCGCTGGCGAAGGCCAGGCCCCCCTTTTTTCGGCTGATGAACTTCGCCATTGCAGAGTCGCGTTCTCCGAAAACATCGATCTGACCCCGGGAGCCGATGTGGCACGGCGCTCCGCAGGCGATGCCGGTATCATGCTGGAAACGGCGCAACGAGGCAGCTCACATCGCGTGGACTCTTCCCTGCGTGACCTGGAGCGACACGCGTGAAACCTCGTCTTCCTGCCCTGATTGGGCCCTATCGGTGCGGCCCCAGCGAGCCGCTCCTGGTCATCGCAGGCCCCTGCGTGATCGAGCGAGAAGAGCTTTGTCTCACAATCGCTGAGCACCTCGCGCAGCTCGCCACTCGGCTGCCCATTCAGGTGGTCTTCAAGGCCTCGTTCGACAAGGCCAACCGCACGAGCGGTCAGGCGTATCGCGGCCCTGGGGTCGATGAGGGGCTCGCCGTCTTGGACCGCGTCCGGCGGGCCACGGGGCTGCCCGTTACCACAGACGTCCATCTGCCCGAGCAGGCAACGGCCGCAGGGCAGGTGTGTGACCTCTTGCAGATTCCGGCATTCCTCTGCCGACAGACCGATATTCTCCTCGCTGCCGCGGCCACCGGGCGAGCGGTGAATGTAAAGAAGGGGCAGTTCGTGGCGCCTGGTGACATGCGGCACGCCGTGGCCAAGCTCCTTGCGGGCAACTGCAACGACATTCTTCTCTGCGAGCGGGGCACCTTCTTCGGGTATGGCCGCCTTGTCAACGATTTCACCGGTCTGCCTGTGATGCGTTCGCTCGGCGTGCCAGTGATTTTTGACGCCACGCATTCCGTGCAGCGGCCTGCCAGCCTCGGTGAAGCGACCGGTGGCGACCGCAGTCTCGTCGAGCCCCTTGCGCGGGCCGCAGCGGCCGTTGGCATCGACGGCGTATTTTTCGAGACGCATCCCGACCCCGATACGAGCCCCAGCGATGGGCCAAACATGGTTCCACTCGAGGAGTTGGAAGGCGTGCTCGCTCGGGTGCTTGCCATCCATGAAGCCCGCATCGCGGGTGAGGAGTCGGGCCGATGAGGCCGGTCATGGTGCTCTGGAATGTCGCCCTCGTGGCTCCAGCAATCCTTGCCGCCGCCGGGCTGGCGATGGTTGCTGGATGCGGTGGTCCAACTCGCCGGGACGATGCCGCCGCTCGCGGTGCTGCCGATCGGCTTCCTGCCTCGGCGGAAGACGGCCGTGCCATGCGAGAGCAACTCCTCGGTGGGGCCGTGTCGATCCTGAATTCACTCGACCGGTACGACGAGGCCCGTGGCAGCGAGCAGGTGTTTGACAGGCTCGTGCAATGGGGCCATGCGGCTGGCGGCATCACATCTCCCGAGCGAGACCCGCTTCTTGAATCGCTGCCGGCCAACCTTCGCACGGCGGGCGAAGCCATCCTCAACCGCGACACGTTCGATGCCGCCGGCGATGTGGGAGCGATCCGCGACCGTTGCTGGCTCGCGGCTGTGGCCCGCACGGCCAGGGGGGGGGGCGTCGACGACCTTGCCGTGGCCGAATCGCTGTTTTCTTGGACGGTGAGATCACTCGCACCCGTTGGCGACCCGCCGATGGTGCCGACCGAATCCTCGCCCGGGAGTCGGTGGTTCATGCCTGGCGAGATCATGCTCGCGGGCCGCGCCAGTGGTCCGCAGCGGGCGTGGATTTTTGTGGAGCTCTTGCGGCAGGCAGGCCTCGATGGAGTGATGCTCGCCACGGCCGGCACCGGAGGTGGACCGCCGCGGCCTTGGCTGCCGGCGCTTGTCAGTGGTGGCGAGGCCTACCTCTTCGAGCCCACGTATGGCATGCCTGTTCCGGGGCCTGGTGGTGTGGGGATTGCCACCGCCCGTCAAGCGGCAGACGACCCGAGCATTCTCGCCGCGCTGTCGCTTCCTGAGCGATCGTATCCTGTGACGGCGGCTGATGTGCAGAACGTGGGGGTGCTGGTGGTCGCCGATCCGTGGAGCCTGTCGTCGCGAATGGCCAGGCTCGAAACGGAGCTGGCTCCGCAGCAAGGGGTGCATGTCTTTGTGGATGCATCGGCCGCTGCCGAGCGGGCCGCGGCGGCGGTGCCCGCTGGTGCGAATGCCACACAGGGGCTCTGGACATTTCCGTGGGAAACGGTGGCGAGGCGACCGCTTGCGGCCCAGTCGCTTGTCGATGAGCTCGGGCCGCTCGAGCTGCCGATGCCCGGGCCTGGAGGCGCTCTCTTCCGACCACTCTTCGCCGGTCGGGTTCGCCAGTTTCGTGGCGACCTCGATGGACCCGCCGGCGCCAAGGCGGCCTACATGGCGGCGCGACTGTCTCGGCGGGCCATGGCGGCGGCCGTCAGCTCACTCCCAGAACCACAGGCCATCGGGATCACGAAGCGGTTTGCTCGAATCAAGGAGGATGCGACGTATTGGCTCGGCCTCGTGATGCTGGCTGAGGGGGAGAACGCGGCGGCCGTGGACTATCTCGAGCGGATGACCCTCGAGGCATCCCCTGACAGCCGGTGGACGGACGCGGCCAGGATCAATCTCGCGACCGCGCTGATCGACCTCGATCGACTGACGGAGGCCATCGCGGTCCTTCGCGAGGATGGCTCGCCCCAGCGGTTCGGCAGCCGGCTTCTGGCCGCTCGGCTCCAGGCCGAGACGAACGGGAAGGTTCTCGAGGAACCCGCGGAGGCGACCGAGGGGCTCGAGAACCAGCCGTAAGGGAGCGATTGCCGCCGAGGGCAAACCGCAGTAGAATCCTTGGGCTCCCGAGGAGGCCGTCAACGAGTCATCCTCTCTTCCGTTCGCCCGTTTCGCCCAAAAAACCTTCGGTCCTTCGATCCATGAAAGACGGCATCCATCCTCAATACATCCACACCGTTGTCCGCTGCGGCTGTGGAAACACGTTCGCGACCCGGAGCACGGTGCCGGAAATCAAGGTCGATATTTGCAACGCATGCCACCCCTTCTTCACCGGCAAGCTTAAGTTCGTCGATACCGCGGGCCGGATCGAGAAGTTCAAAAGCAAGTTTGCTGGCGCGGGTTACGCGAGCCTCAAAAAGAAGAAGGCTGTCGCCGCCGAGGCGCCGGCGTCTTGACGCCTGCCTGGCCGGAGCCGCGGCTCACGCGGTGATCCATGCGCGACCTGTTGGAATCGAAGCTCGCCCGGTTTGAATCGCTCGAACGCGCTCTTCAAGACCCCGATGTACTCGGTGACGGCCAGCGGCTCGCTGCCGCGGCGAGGGAACACGGGTCACTCGCGCGGCTGGCGAACAAATACCGAGCCTTTCTCGCCGTCGAGCGACAGATCGCCGAGCTTGAGGAACTGGGGCGGGGAGACGACCACGAGATGCGTGCCCTCGCGGAGGCCGACCTTCCGGAGCTCGAGGCCCGCCGTGATGCGGGATGGGACGAGCTCAGCGACCTCTGTACCGATGACGACGATGCCGACCGGGCGAGGTGCATCGTCGAGCTTCGAGCCGGCACCGGCGGCGACGAGGCCGCGCTCTTTGTGCGGGATCTCTTTGAGATGTACCGACGCTACGGGGCCGAGCGGGGCTGGAATTTTGAAGTGCTCGATGCGAGCCCCACGGAGCTTGGTGGATTCAAGGATCTCGTGCTGGGTGTCTCGGGCGAAGAGGTCTACCGTACGCTTCGCCACGAGAGCGGTGGCCACCGGGTCCAACGCGTGCCCGACACCGAAACAAAGGGAAGAATTCACACCTCAGCCGCGACCGTTGCCGTGCTACCCGAGCCGGAGGATGTCGAGGTGTCAATTTCGCCAGACGACTACCGGAAGGATCTCTTCTGTGCGAGTGGCCCCGGCGGTCAGCATGTCAATAAGACGACCTCCGCCGTTCGGCTGACACACCTTGCGACCGGCATCGTCGTTCAGTGCCAAGACGAGAAGAGCCAGCATAAAAATCTCGCCAAGGCGCTTCGCGTGCTCAAGACGCGGCTCTACGATCGCGAGCGGGAAATTGAACATGCAAAGCGGTCGAGTGAGCGGAAGGGGCTTGTGGGATCGGGCGATCGAAGCCAACGGATCCGCACCTACAACTTTCCGCAGAACCGCGTGACGGATCACCGGATCAACGAGAGCTTCACACTCGATCAGGTTATGGTTGGCCGGCTCAGTCTCGTCATCGACGCGATCGAACGCCATGCCCGAGAGGCCCGCAAGCGGGACATGGCCGCCCGTCCTGGGGAGCCTGCATGAGCGACGCTGAATGGACGGTTGGCAAGCTCCTCGCGTGGACAACCGAGTGGCTCGGCACCAAGGGAAGTGAATCGCCGAGGCTCGATGCCGAGGTGCTCCTGGCTCATGTCCGCGGATGCCAGCGGATCATGCTCTACACGGCGTTTGACGAGGTCATGACCGAGGAGTCAAGGACGCGGTTTCGTGAGCTGGTGCGCCGCCGTGGAGCTGGCGAGCCGGTGGCCTACCTCGTGGGGAACCGCGAGTTTTTCTCACTCTCCTTTGCCGTGTCACAGGCGGTGCTCATCCCGCGGCCCGAGACGGAGTCGCTCGTGGTCCGCGTGATCGACCTCTGCCGCGAGGCGGCAAGCCCACGAATCGCCGACGCGGGCACGGGCAGCGGCGCGATCGCCGTCACGCT
>JBGTGN010000168.1:0-20868 GCA_041746715.1 Pirellulales bacterium
GCCGGATGAAGAGCAGGGGAGGCCTCGCGCAATCGACCCCGTGCTCCGCGGCGCCGCAGCCACTGACCGTGGCAGCGCCGGCCTGCCGGTGGGCGTGCAGGTGGTGGCCTCACCAGAGCGAGGCGAGGCGACGGTCTTGGAGGTGATGCGACTCATCGAGGCTGGCGGGATTTCGAAGTGATGCCTCGCGTGGCGGCTCGGGGTTGCCCCTCGGGTCTTCACTCCTTCAACGTCGAGAGATACTCGACGAGATCTCGCATCTCGCGGGGGGTGAGCTGCTTCACGAGGTCTTCGGGCATCGATGAGCGGCCGGGCACTTGTTCGTCGATGGAGTCCTTCTCGAGCACGTGGAGCTTGCCGTCAGCATCAATGAGCGTGATGGTCGAGTCGTCCTGCGCCTTCACGATGCCGACGTGAGGCAAGCCGTCGTCGGTGATCGCCACGATGGTCTCAAAACCTTGGGCGATCGCTCGGTTTGGATCGGCGATCGATTCGAGCAGGTACTCCCGCTGCTTCTCACCGATCTTCGTAAGGTTCGGGCCCACCTCGCCTCCGGTGTCACCCACCCGATGGCAGCGAACACATGAAACCTCGGTCTTCTCGAAGAAAATCATGCGGCCACGGGTGGCGTCTCCGCCCGCGATCGCTTCCCGGAATGCAGCGGCCGGGTCATTCTTCACGCGGGTCGCCAGGTAGCGGCCGAGTTGCTTTTTCACATTGGCATTCTTCTTTCGCTTGGCGGCCTCGACCAACTCG
Organism: Pirellulales bacterium; assembly: GCA_041746715.1. Taxonomy (GTDB): domain Bacteria; phylum Planctomycetota; class Planctomycetia; order Pirellulales; family UBA1268; genus QWPN01. The sequence goes on from JBGTGN010000168.1 coordinate 757, forward strand.
AGGCAGAGCTCGGGCGGCAGCGTGCCAGCAAGCTGTTTGTCGAGCAGCTCTGAGAGAAGCGTGTCGATGGCCGGGTCGTCGATCGACGCGAGGGTATCGAGCGCCTTCTGGGCTTCGCAGGTCTCGCCGGTGGTGACCGCTCCGCATAAGAGCGGAATCGCTTCCGATGGATTCTTCCGCGCGAGGATATCGCGGGCGGCGCTTCGGACAGCAGGCGAGGCATCCTCAAGGGATGACCGTACGAGGGCGTTGAGGGTCGCATGCTCAAGCTGGCCGAGGACGGCGAGCGCATCGGCGCGAACATCTCCAGGCTGATTGCGGTCGGCGAGGAGATCGACAAGCACCTGGCGGGCCTCGGGCATGCCTAGGGCTGCGGCTGCCTTCGCGGCATACTCGCGGAGCGAAGGCACAGCGAGCACCACAGGCAGAACCTGCCGAAGCGCGTCGGCCGCTGGTGCGGGATCGCGAACCGCCAGTGGCCACCAGCCACTGTGAACCGGGTCGCGCTGGGGGGGCTTGCTCCACTGCTCGAGATTTCGGAGGGCGATCCGTCGCACGACATCCGGGGCATCGCTTTGGCCGGCGATCACGGCGACGGCCGTGGCGTCACCAAGCCGATTGTTGGCGTTGACGATTCGACGGAGGAGCGGATCGCTCGTGGCTTTGCTCGTCGCGAGGGCCGCAAGCTGCGGCAGGGCCTCGTCGATCGGAAGATCGTGAATCGCTCGCGCTGCCTCAAGGACGATTTTCTCGTCGCTGTCGTTCAGGAACGCAGCGACAAGCGGACTGCGAACATGCCGTAGTCCAACGACCGCTGCGAGACGAACCGACGCGAGGGGATGGCTCGCGAGTGTGACCAGCGTGGAAGGGTCGGCCACGCCAACGAGCCCCATGATGCCGGCATGGCGAAGGTGACGATCCTGGTCGGCATTTTCAGCGAGCATCGCGACGAGCGGTTCGAAGGCATCTGGTAAGCCAAGCTGGCCGAGCGCCTCGGCCGCGAAGAAGCGGATGCGGAGGTCGGGGTTCTCGAGGAGCGCGAGGATCGCGGCGGCGACAATCTCCTGGCGTTGCCCGAGCGTGCCAGCCAGCGCCTCGGCGAGTTGACGTGTCGCCTGGCACAGCACCTCCCCTTCCTCGCCATCGAGCAGTACGAGGAGTGCCGCGACCGCGGTCTCCTTCTGGGCTTCATCACCGCGCCTCGCGAGTTGTCCGAGTCCCCAGACACCCGCAAGGCGCGCGAAAACCGTCTCGCCGCGCGTGGCGGCATGAATCAACTCCGGCATCGCCCCACGGGCGACGAGCTCAAACTGAGCTTCTTGGCGGATGCGGCGATCGGTGTGTCGAAGCAGTGTCGCGAGCTCCTTGGTGGCCCGTTTGCTCATTCCTTTGGCGAGGAGCAGCTTCACGTTGAGGACTTCGGGCGATGCCACGAGCGATGGATCAAACACCTTGTAGATGCGACCTTTCCCGAGACCGTCCCAGCCGTTCACCCAGTCGGTCACATACATCGCGCCGTCGGGCCCAAAATCACAATCGGTGGCCAGCACCTTCCAGATGAACTCGCCTTCGTCGAAGGTCTCAAAACCGGCTCCCTTGGGTCGCACCTTGAGCGTTCGAATCCCACTCTTGTCCGCTCCGCCGCGGAAGTCACAGAGAAAGAACGCGCCGCGGTACTTCTCGGGAAGCCCGGTGCCGGGGTAATACGTCAGGCCGGATGGGCCATCGGCGAAATTGATGATCGGCGGCACCACGTAGGCAGGCGACTCAGGATCGTTCGGGTACCAAATCTTCTCGCGATTGAATGGGCCACGGTCGCCAAGATACTGGTAGTGCATTCGCCAGCCACTGTCGCCTCCGCGAACGACATACACCCAGCGGGCCTTGTCACCGCTGTCACTGTTGTTGTCGCCGGTGAAGAGGTTGCCGTATTCGTCGAAGGCAAGCTCCTGTGGGTTCCGCAGGCCTGTCGCAAACACCTCCATGTGCGAGCCATCGAGCTCCGAGCGAAACACCGCCCCCGACACGGGGTCGGAAAGCACGCGGCCATCGGGAAGCTCAACGTGATAGCCGCGGTCGCCGATGCTCCAGTAAAGCCTGCCATCGGGACCGATCGTGAGGCCATGCATGTCGTGGCCGCGGTAGGCCACCTTCACACCAAAGCCGGTCGCGAGTGAGGTGCGTTCGTCGGCCTTGCCGTCACCGTCGGAGTCACGGAGCCGCCAGAGGTTCGGGATGTTCGTGAAGAAGACATCGTCGCCCCGCGCGAGGACGCCCGCCCCGGTGCCCTCGACGAGGGTGTTGAATCCGTTGGCAAAGAGCGTCGATGTGTCGGCGCGGCCATCGCCATTGGTGTCTTCGAGCCGGCGGATCTGATCGTCTACCGCTTCGGCCTCGGCCACTCCATCCGGGCCGAGGTGCTTGCGGTGGTAGGCGTCACGATCAGCCACGGTCAGCGCCGCAAGATCGTCATCAACCCATTCGCGTGAATGCTTGCGATTGTCAGTGACCGCTCGCACCTGCCGAAACGTTTCGCAGACATACACCCGGCCTCGCTCGTCGATCCCGAGGGCGACCGGGTTGGCCACAAGCGGCTCCGCAGCAAAGAGCTCGACCTTCAGTCCCTGCGGCACCTTGATGCGCGGGATCGCGAGCTCCCCTTCATTCGAGGCCGTCGCGATCGAGGGCGCGGCAGGTGCTCGCGCATCCCCACCAGTGGGAACGGCCAGGGCATGATGCGAAAGGCCGCACGCCGCCACGCCCAGAAGGATCGCCAGTGTCCACCGTCTGAATGTTCGACGGTCGCGTGATTGCTTCGATACCACGAGGCGCTCGCTTGAAAGGTGGGAAGGGAGGTGGGGACACAGCCGCAGAAACCTTCACGGTACGCGTCCGACGAAGCAACAACAAGGCGCCGCGAGGGCCAATGTCGCCGGACGGAATCGTGGCGATCCGTGGGCCCGCAGGGTACGATCAGGAACCAACTACAAGTCCAGAAGTTTTCATGAGCAGCACCCGTACCACCCGTCGTAAATCGCATGATCGCCGGGCAAGACGTGTTGAGGTTGGTGTCGAGCAGCTCGAGCCGCGGCTGTGTTTGTCGGGGGTGGTCGTGACGGGGACCGCGGGGCGATCGGGCCTCGTGCGGGTGCTCGATGGAACCACCGGGGCTGAGCTCACGCGGATGCAGCCGCTGGGGAAACCGGTAGCCGGTGGGGTTCGCGTTGCTGTGGGTGATGTCAACGCTGATGGTGTTGCCGACTTTGCATTTGGTTCCGGGTCGGGCCGGGGTCGTGTCGTGATGTACGACGGAGCCACGATGTCTCGCATGTCGAGTGGCGTGCGGACGATCCTGTCCTTCGGCCCCGAGTATCGCGGCGGCGTTCTTGTCGCCCTTGGCGACGTTGACCGCGATGGTCGAGCTGACCTTGTCGTGGCCGCGGACGGCGGCGGACGGTTCTCCGCGATGCGGCAGGTGCGGGTGTATGACGTCGAGACGGGGGGCATGAAGGCGATTTTTCGAACGACCGGTGCCGCCATCGGCCGCGATGGGCCGCGACCGCAGGGCGGCGTTCGCGTTGCCATTCGTGACATGAATAACGACGGCCGCGGGGACATTATCGCGGCAACTGGGCGCGGGCGGATGCAGCATGTGGGCGTGTTTTCGGTCGGAAGCGGGGCGATTGACCGGCTCGGTGAGAGCGTCATGGATGTGGGGGCATCGACCGGCCCTGTTTTCGTGGCGGCCACGAACAGGGATCTCGACCTCACCCCCGAGGTCGTCATGAGCCTGCCTGGTCGGCTTGATCTCTATAACCTCGACGGTGCTGGCGGGCTCACTGCGGCGGGCAGCGATGGCACAGGGATTGCCGGTGGCACGAGGCCGATCGCAACGATCGACACCGACGGCGACAACATAGCTGAAGCTGTTATCGGAGGCCTTTCCGGTCGAGTTGGCCTCACGGATCTTGCGGAAGCAGACGACGTGAGTTTTCTTGGTGCCACGGCAGCGAATCCGCTCACCAACCATTTTGTGGCGGGCACCGATCGGTTGACGTTCAACGGCATTGTGCCGGTGGTGACAACCAGCGGCTCGGAGCTTGTGAGGCTTGGCATCTATGACCCCGTCACCAAGACGTTCCATCAGCCCGCCACACCTGCGGGAGATGCGTCGGTGTACGCCGATAAGAATGTCTACTTCATCGCGCATGGCTGGGCCCCCGACTGGCGGGCCGCTGTGAATGCCTACGCCGCGGCCCATCCGGGCGACTTCCTCAAGTGGTGGCAGACCACCGATCCGACGCTCCCCGACAACCCGGGGGAAGGTCCGGCGTCGGACTGGATGTTCAATCCGACCTACGGGCCATCGACCGATTTTGTTGTCTCTCCCGAAGGTTTTGCAGCAACGATGGCTGCGAGGGATCCAAACGCCGTTGTCATCGCATTCAGTTGGATCGATGAATCCGCAACCGACTCCAAGTTTTCGGCCTATCCCTCCGAGGCCCGCACGTATCGCAACGGGCTTCGGCTCGCCCAGGCGATCACCGAGCTCTTGGGGCTCGACGAAGGTGTCACGCTCGGTACCGAGAATGCGCCGCGGGTTCATGTCATGGGCCACAGCCACGGCACGAAGGTGGCCACCGTGGCAGCCGCCGAACTCCGCCGAGTTGGCCAGATTGTCGAGCAGCTTTCGGTCTTTGATTCGCCGGAGTCATCCGTGACGGTAGCGATCGATGCCAATAATCTCCTCTGGTATTACCTCCCAGACGTGCAGCCCGGTCGAGCCGCAGGCACCACGTTCGTCGATAACACCATCTCGTACTTCGGCGAACCCTACGCCAACTTCCCGGGCCTCGGGAATGTCGTCGATGTATCGCTTGCCCCGACCGTGCTCTATGGCGACTTCGCCGTCAGCGAGAATCACACCTATTCCGCGGCCTGGTATGCCGGGGCGACCGAAGCCGACAGCGGGTATGGCCTCGGCTGGTCGCCGCTCCTCCACCCAGAGGTTCCACCAACGCTCCTTCCGGGCTACCGGCAGCCATGGACGGAGGCGACGGCCGAAACCCAGTTTGTGCTGGCGGAGAATCCGACACCCGCCGCGAAGACGCCGGTGTTCACGCCAGGGACTCTGACTGATGTCACCACGGCAGGCACGGCGAGCTTTACCGACGACGTCATATCGCTCGCCACCTCGCCAACATCGAAATCGGCCAACGTCACGGGCCAACTCGACTTTGAATCGTCGTCCTACGGCCTTGTTTTCACCTTTGAATTCTCAAACGCGACCGCAGGCGATCAGCTCAGCGTGACGATCGGCGGTCTCATCGACACCTACCAATACTTCGTTGTCGATGGTGCATCAGCCGGTTCGGAAACGCACTCAGCGACCGTGAGCGTTTACAGTAGCTGGGGTGGGAAGTATCCGGTGGCATTCTCACTTTCGTCTACGAGCGGCACCACGAATCCGAGCCTGACGATCCGTGACATCGAGCAGATCACGATTCCATCGTAGAAACAGGGAATCCAAGCATGACAAGCGCACGTGTGTGGGCCCTGGTTCTGGCGGCATGCGTGGGCATTGCCGTGGAGGCGGCCGAGGAGAAATTTTTCACGCCGGAGAAGGATCGCCTGAAATCGCCTGCCGAGGCGGGTGCGGCTCGCGATGGTGAGGTGAATGTGCTTCTCATCGGCGACTCGATCATGGGGGGCTACTTCAAAGGCGTGCAGAAGGAGCTCGTGAAGGAGGCCAATGTCGTCCGTCACCCTGGCAACGCTGGCGACACCCGCAACGGTCTGAAGCGGCTCGATGAATGGCTTGGTGACACGAAGTGGGATGTGATTCACTTCAACTGGGGTCTTCATGACCTCTGCTATCGGCATCCTGAGTCGAAGGCTATGGGCCACCGCGACAAGGTGAAGGGCACGATCTCCGTGCCGATCGAGGAGTACGAAAAGAATCTCGAGACGCTTGTGCAGCGACTCGAGAAGACGGGTGCCAAGCTCATCTTCGCCACAACCACAAAAGTTCCCGAGGGAGAGCCGGGCCGTCACGCGGGCGACGAGTTGAAGTACAACGCCGCGGCCCTCCGCGTCATCGAACACCATGGCATTCCCGTGGACGATCTCCACACGCTGTCGGCTGGCTTCTCACCCGAAAAGTTTTCGAAGCCGGGCGACGTTCACTTCTCAGGCTCCGGGTGCGGCGATCTCGCCAAGAACGTTGCCGCCGTGATCCGCATGCACGGCCTTAGAAAGGCGGAGCCACGGACTGAGACACGCGATCCGTAGCGTTCGAGAAGCAACGCCTCACGCGGCTCGGGGCGGCACTTCGCCGGCCGCTTGGAATGGCGGCCGCCCGGCAAGCTCGCCTGGGCCAGGGATGGGTCGCCGAGCGTATCGCAGCCTCCGTGAATGCGGTGCGCCCTCACGCACCTCGAAACATTCCCATTATCGCGGCCGGGATTCGCGCAATTCCGAGCACCTCGGCGGCGGCGCCGGCTTCGATACACGCCTTCGGCATGCTCCAGACGACGCTCGAGGCCTCGTCTTGGACGATCGTGTGCCAACCCTTCTGGCGGAGCGCAAGCAGCCCCGATGCGCCGTCTCGCCCCATGCCAGTGAGAACCATCGCGGTGCCGAGCTGCGGCCAATGAGCGGCGACGCTCTCAAAAAAGACATCGACGCTGGGGCGAAAGAAAATCTGCTTCGGCTCCTCGCGGTATTCGAGCGTGCGGGCTGCGGTGAGAACGAGATGGTCGTTCGTGCCAGCGATCAAGACGTCGCCGGCCTTCGGCACATCGCCGGCTGACGCGACACGGACCGGCCGCCTCGTGCGGTCGGCGAGCCAGGTTGCAAGGCCCGCCGCGAAGGTCACATCAACATGCTGCACGATCACCACGGCGACGTTCCAGTCGTGCGGCAGTGGCATGAGGAGATCACAGAGCGCCTTCGGGCCACCGGTCGAGGCGCCCACGACGAGGAGCTTCGGCAGCGAAGTCTGCGGCGCGGGCCGCTTCGGTGTGGCCGCGGCGCTGCCCACGAGCTTGGCGATGATCCCGATCTTCTCGGCGAGCGGCCGCGCGCCGCCCATCTCTCCGCCAGGACCGAGCGTTGGCGTATCGACGGCATCGAGGGCGCCGTGGCCCATCGCGTCGTAGACAAGCGGCATGTTGCCACTCACGGTGGCCGTCACCACGAGGATGGCGCAGGGAGCCACGGCCATGATCTGTCGCGTGGCCTCCGCGCCGTCGAGGTGCGGCATGAGGAGATCCATGAGAATCAGATCGGGCCGATCCTGCCGCGCCTTGGCGATCGCCTCCACGCCGTTTGCCGCGGTCCAGGCGAGCTGATGGCCAGGCAGACCATCGACCACGCGACGAAGCGCCTCACTCGCTGCCCGCATGTCGTTGACGATCGCAATTCGCATTTTTACTTCGCGCCAGCGAGATCGACGGTGGCCGAGCGGCCTGTTGAAGGTCGCGTTGCTCGCACCCGCACTATACTGCGTCCCCGATGAGATCCACGATTGTGTCGAGGAAGGTCTCGTCGTGGAAACTGCTCTTGGTGAGGTAGCGGTTGGCACCGGCGTCGAGACCCCGGAGCCGGTCCTCCTCGCGATCCTTATACGACACGATCACCACGGGAATCTCTCGGCGAACAGGATCGGCCTTGATGAGAGAGACCAGGCCGATGCCGTCCATTCGCGGCATGTCGACGTCGGTGACGACGAGGTCGTAGGGCGTGCCACGCACGGCGTTCCAGCCGTCCATGCCATCGACGGCGACGTCCACGGCGTAGCCTCGCGAATGGAGCAACTGCCGCTCGAGCTCTCGCACGGTGATCGAATCATCGACCACGAGGATGCGCTTCTTCGGTCGCGTCTCTTCGGCGAGCTTTTCAAACTCCACACGGGAGAGCCGGCGGCCCGAGAGGAGATTGTCGATGCTCCTCACGAGGTCTTCGACATCGACGATGAGCACGGGATCGCCGTTCTCGAGCAGCGACGCACTCGAGACGTCGGGCACCTTGCCGAGCCGAGGATCGAGGGGCCGCACCTCGAGATCCCGCTCACCCAGAAAGGCATCGACGATCATGCCAAACTGCTGGCCGCGGTCGCTGACGACCACCACCGGCATCGGATCGGCCGGCGGAGGCCCGGCAAGATCGAGCACCTGGCTCGCCTGCACCAGCCCGATCGCCGTGCCATCGTGGTCGAAGTATTGCCGGCCCTCCATGGTGCGGATGCGGTCATGCGGCACAGGCAGGATGTGGTCGATTCGCGTGAGCGGGAAGGCATAGGGCTCACCCGCGATTCGCACAAGGAGCGCCCTGATCACCGACATCGTGATCGGAAGCTGAAGCGTAAAAATGGTACGAACGCCGAGCTGAGTCGTCACGCGAACATTGCCGCCCACGCCCTTGACCATGCTCTGCACCACATCGAGGCCGACCCCACGACCGGAAATCTCGCTGACCTGATCCTTCGTCGAGAACCCTGGGAGAAACAGAAACTCGAGGAGCTCGAGCTCGCCGAGTTGGCCCGCCACGGCGTCGGCCACGAGGCCCTTTGCCACAGCCTTCGTTCGGAGTCGCTCGACATCGATGCCCCGGCCGTCGTCCGAAAGCCGAAGGTGGAGCATGCCGGCGCGGTGCCGTGCCTCGAGCAGGATCGTTCCACCTTCCGGCTTGCCAGCGGTGGCTCGGGTTGCGGGGTCTTCAATACCGTGGTCGACCGCGTTGCGGATGAGATGCGAGAGCGGCGCCTCGAGCTTGTCGAGAATGTCGCGGTCAACGCCCGTCTGGTCGCCAACAACCTCAAAGCGAATTTGTTTGCTGAGGGTGCGGGCCAAATCACGGACAAGCCGTGGGAAGCCACGAATGCCGTCGGCGAGCGGTCGCATTCGGCTCGAGATCACCTCATGATGAAGCCGGCTCGAAAGATCCTCGTTGCGACGGGCGAAGCCATCAAAATCCTCGGTATGCCTCGACAGGGCCGCGAGCGTGGCGTCGGCTCGCTCCCGCAGCGTCGCGATGGCGGAGGCAATCGGGCCGACCGCGTCCATGGCCATGCCTTCGAGCTTCTCATCAACAGCCGCGAGCGTGTCGCAGAGCTCGACATGCGAACTTCGGAGCTGATGGAGGCCGTCGATAAAGGGTCGCATCTGCCGGGTTTCCACGAGGGCTTCACCCGCAAGGCCGACGAGCCGACTGAGGCTTTCAGCGGACACGCGAACAACGCGGTCGGCGTGTTCTGGGCTCCGGGCCGCTGCCGGTGGGTCCGCGACACGAGGACTCTCTACGACAGGGCTAGCAGTGACAGGGCTTGGCGAGGCCTGGGGCGACGGAGACAGCGCGGGTGGTGCGGCATTGACATCGGCAACCTCGGCGACCGGGGCGGCAGGTGGCGGCGACAGTGCAGGCGGCTCGCCACCGGCCGCGATCGTTTCCAATCTCGTCACGATCGCATCGGCCCGGCTGCCCCACGGGGAGTCGGCCGCGGTCGCGGCATCATCCGTGGCGATCCCACTGAGAAAATCGATCGCCGAGAGAAGAAAATCAGCGTGCTCGGCGCGAACGCGAAGAGTCCCCTTGCCGCAGGCGACAAACACATCCTCGAGCGCGTGCGCCACCCGAACGGCCGGATCGAGGCCGACGATCCGCGCGGCACCTTTGAGCGAATGGGCCGCCCGCATCATCGCCTCGACCGTGGCGGGTGACTTGTCGAGGTCCTCGATCGCGAGCACGCCCGACGAGAGCACGCTCACCTGGCCCTCCGCCTCGAGGCGAAAGAGCTCGAGCATCGAGAAGCCGCTCAGGTCGTCAGCCATGGCAGTGGTTCTCCATCAGGCCACCACCGCGTGGCCAAGGGCATCAAAGAGCCGCTCCTCATCGAGGACCGCGACCGAGCGATCCTGCCAATCAAACAGCGCCGCCGACACGCGGGAGGTTGCCTGGCCAACGGTCGATGGCACTTTACGAAGTGACGACCGAGGCACCCGCTGCACGCCAGCCACGTCGTCCACGCCGAGCACCCAGCGGCCTGTGGCCCGCTGCCGCGTTTGCTCCACAACCAATAGCCGTGGCACGCCATTTTCGTCGTGGGCCGCGATGTCGCCGTTGCCGGTCGATACCGGACCGCCGGGCAGGCCCAGCACGGCATGGAGCGACACACAGAGCTCCAGTCGGCCGCGGATGCTCACAATGCCGGCAAGCGGTGTGCCGCTTCGGTGCGGGATGGAATGGACACGTCGAATCGGCGTCACCTCGACGAGCGCAGTCGCCGGCAGCGCGAGCCATTCGCGATCGAGTCGAAATATGAGCAGGCTCGAGGCGTCTGAATCGGGCCGCACATCGGGCTCTTCAAGAACGGTCTGCCAAGCCTCGAGGTATCCGGGCGGGGCGGGCCGATCGAAGAAGCCACGGGCGGCCTCGGCAAGCACCGGGCAGTTGCGGCAGTGAATGAATCGCTCGAGCTCGGGGCAGGAGCGATCTCCCGACACGCCGACGAACCGCCAGCATTCGGGCATCGGCGGCTCGACCATGTCGCCGCTGACGGCTGCGTGATCGATCATCGTGATTCCTCCTTGCGGCCCATCGCGCGGGCGGCCGACTGGCGATACTTCTCAGCCATCGAGGTGTCGCCTCGCTGCCGCGCGAGAAGCGCGAGCGCCAGGAGTGACTCCTCGTGACCACTGTCGAGATAGAGCGTCTTGTGGAAGCAGCCCTCGGCGCGGTCGGCATCGCCGGCAGATTGGTGAAGCATGCCCATGAGGAAGAAAAGCTCGGGCGACGGTGGCAGGGCCCCGCGATGCCGCTCGCAGTGTGCGATGGCGTCGGCCAGCCTTCCGGCATTGGCCAGCCTGCCGGCCTCGGCGAGCACATCTTCGACGGAAGCGGGCGGTGCCACGGGAGCGGCAACCGGTGGTGGTGACGGCCGAGCGAATGGCTGAACTGCTGGTCGAGGTGGAATAACCGAACGGGGCACTGCAGCCACAGCACGCGGCCGTGTGGCATGCACGCCCCGCCTCAGTGCAAAGAGCGAGGCTGTGCCTGCTGGAATCCAATCGCCCTGCATGATCGGAGGCTCTGCGGCTCCGAGAATCAGCAGGCCGTCGGGCAGAAGGAGCCGTTCGATCTGGTGTTCGACCTGCCGTCGGGCAGCGGGCGTGAGATAGATAAGAAGATTGCGGCAGAAGATGACGTCATACCCGTTGTGTCCAGTCGTGAAGGTCGGCTCGAGGATGTTGGCCCACGCGAATCGCACCTGCCGGATCACGTCAGGAGCAAGAACCGCGTGGCCTCCCTCGAGCGTGAACCAGCGGTCGCGAAAGGCGAGGTCGGCGTTCCGAAACGCATTCGCTGAGTAGCGACCCCCTTCCGCGCGGGCAAGCGCCCTCCGGCTGATGTCGATGGCGTCGATCTCGAACTGACTTGGTGCGAGGCCCGCTTCAAAGAGCGCCATCGTGAGGGAGTAGGGCTCCTCGCCGGCTGCCGAAGGAGCCGAAAGGATGCGGAGTGGAGGCCGGCCCGGCAGGGCGTCGCGGGTGACGGCAAAGTCGGCGACAAATTCAAACACCTGTCGGTCACGAAAGAACCAGCTCTCTGCGACGATCACTTCCTCGACGAGAAGATCCCGCTCGGCGGCGTCTGCGGTGGCCCGCCGAGCGTAGTCATCACGATTGACTACGCCCAAAACCTTCATCCTTTCCCGCACCGCGCGGTCAATGGCGGCGGGGCCGACGGTTGTCGCATCGAGGCCAATCCACGCTTCGAGCAGTTCGTGGATCATGCGGTCGGCTGCCTGGCTGGGCAACGTCGTCATGGTCGTCATGGCGTGCCCTCCGGAGTCGTCGCAGGATACAGCCCCGCCCTGAGATCGTCTGAAAGAAGCCGATCGACGTCGAGCACCTGCACGGTTTCGCCGCCGAGCCGGATCACCCGGCCAAGATAGGGGGCCGAGGCAAGCTCGAGCGACGGGATTGACGCGGTGGCATCCTCGGCAGAGCGGATCGCGACCACATGCTCGGCGATGAGCCCGAGCTGCCGCGCGTCGCTCGAGATCGGCAGGCCTGGCCGGGCCATTTCACCGAGGGAGACCACGATGACCCGTGTGCTCAGAAGTTCCGCCGCCCGGCCGACGCCGAATAAGACGCCAAGGTCCACGAGTGGCACGAGGCCGCCGCGGTAGGTGAAGAGGCCGCGAACATGTTCGGGTACATGAGGGAGCGGCCGCGCGGTCACCAGCGGAAGCACCTCCACGATGCGGCGAGATTCGACCGCGTATGGGTTTCCACCAATCGAGAAGGTGAGCAGTTGCATGGGCGATTCGCCGCGTCAGATGGTGAACCGCGACACCTCCTCCTTGAGATCACCGACCGCTCCGCGGAGGTGGACGGTGGCGTGGTTGAACTCATCGAGTGCACCGGCCGTTCGCGAGGCGCCATCGGCCAGGCGGACCATGGCCTCACGGATCTGTTCGGCGCCCTGAGACTGCGCCCGCATGCCTTCGGTCACCTGGCCGAACCGGCCCGAAATGCCCTCAACCGCCTCAATGATCTCACCGAGCTTGCTCGATACGTCGCCGATCTCGCTTACGCCGGCCCGCACCTGCTCGGAAAACTTGTCCATCTCCATGACGCCAGCGGAGACCGCGTATTGCATCTCCTTTACCATCCGCTCGATGTCGAGCGATGCCACGGCTGTTTGATCGGCTAGGCGTCGAATCTCGCGGGCCACCACGAGGAAGCCCAGACCATATTCGCCAGCCTTCTCCGCTTCAATGGCGGCGTTGATCGAGAGGAGATTCGTCTGGTCGGCCACCTTCGTGATGGTGGTCACGGCGAGGTTGATCGTGGCGGCGCGTTCGCTGATCGTCGCCAACTTGGCGCCGAAGGAAGAGGTTCGCTCGGCGAGCGTGCGCATCGTCACGTCCATGCCTGCAAGGTCGGCGCGGCTTTCGGCAGCCTTTGCGCCGGTGCTCCCCGCCATGTCGTTGACCTCGGTCATCGTTCGCACGAGCTCCTGGCTCGTCACCGAGATCTCCTTCACGGCAGCCACCGCCTGGCTCGTCGAGGCGCCGTAGTCGGTCATCACTTGCTGCTGCTCGGCAGCCGTCGCCTGGATCGCGGTGGCGGTGCTCATGAGGGCCACTGACGACCGCTGGATGCGGCCGATGAGGCCCCGGAGATCACCGGTCATCGTCTGGATGGCATCAAGGAGGGCACCGGTTTCGTCGTCGCTCGTGATATCGACGGTCGCCCGAAGGTCGCCGCCAGCCACCTGCCTCGCCACCGCCATCGCCGTGCGAACGGGCCGCGAGATCGTGCGGGCGACAACGAGCGCGGCGAGTGTCACTCCGACGATTGTCGCGAGCGACAGGCCGATGAGCGCGGCCCGCTGAAACCGTACCAAGCCAAACGCCTCGGCAGCGTCTTGCTTGACCGACAGGCCCCAGCGGAAACTCGGCAGGTAACACCAGGCAGCTACGGCCTCGGTGCCGCGATAGTCAGTGAGCAGCCCATAGCCGCGGCTGCCGCGAGCCGCCTCGAGAACGCCCCCGGTTCGCTCGGTATCGAGGGGAATCCGATGGCGGAAGGCCGCATGGGGCACGTCTCGCAGCGGCGCCGTTACGAGGACCGCGTCGCCGACGAGCTGGCCCGTCACGATCTCGCCGGTCTCTCCAAGGCCGGTGACATCCGACAGCATCTGCCAGATTCGCTCGGGTGTTAGGCCGAGGGCGAGCACACCCGTGAGGCGTCCTTTGTCAAAGACCGGACAGGTCACAAACGCGAGAGGCTGCTCGGCCGTTCCGTATGGTTGGAAGCCGCCCAAGTCGGACTGAAGCAGCTTCATCGCGAGATCAAAGCCCACCGCCAGCTCCGAGCCATCGAGCGGCCCTGACAGGATGGATGTGCCTGGTGGAATCGAATGGTCGAGGGCGTAGAGCACCCGGCCGCTTGGGTCGATGAGGAGGAGTTGCTCGTAGCTGAAGGCTTGGGCGGCATAGGTCAGGTACGAATCGGCCTCGCTCCCAGCGGCCTCCAGGCGCTTCTGAAGATCGTCGTCATCGGCAGTGGCAGCCACTGCGGCGGTGAGATCCCTCACGGCCTTCACGATTGTGGGGCCGCGGGCGAGAGCGGCCGCGTCTCGAACCCGTTCACTGGCATAGGCCTCAAGCTCGCCAGCCTTGCCGGCCGCCGTCTGCACGAGCGTGTCGCGGACGGCCTGCTCGAGCGCCGAGGTCGCGATCCTCGCCGTGATGGCCGTGAGGATCCCACAGGGAACAAGCGCGATCACGAGAAACCAGAAGAGCAGCCGGCCCGCGATAGACCGACGCATGGCAGGCGCGACAGGAACGTCGGACGTCATCGGTCGCCTCCTGGCTGGGCGACTGTTTCGAGCGAGGTGGGGGCGACCCAGCGATTGCCCCATCGACGGTACAAGTCGGCGACGAATTCCTCCCAGTCGAGACGGGAACGTGACAGTGGAAACGGCATCGGCCGCACCGCCGTGCGGCTGCTCCACACGATGGTGACCTGCCCATCGTTCTGAATGCGGCCGATGAAGACGGGCCGCCACGTGTGCTGGCTATCGGGATCGATCGCGATGATGCCCTCCGGCGCGTCGAGGCTCTGATGGCGGAGCGACGCCCGCACCTGGCGGACATCGGTGGTATTGGCTTCCCGCACGGCCTGCGCCCAGAGCATCACGCTGTTGTATGCGGCCACCATCACGTCGGAGGTCGTGCGGTCGAGGCCATACCGCTGTTGGAAGGCTCGCACAAAGGCCCTGTTTTGTGGCCGATCAATACTCTGAAAATAGTTCCAGGCGGCATAATGGCCCGCCATGTCGGCGGCCGCGTCGCCCCTCAGTTCGTTCTCGCCGACAGCGAACGTCACGATCGGCGTCGCGGTGGGATCAAGACCAGCGGTACGGATCGCGCGAGCAAGCGGCAGCGCGGAATCCCCAGGCACGGCGGAGAGGATGACGTCGGGTTTCGCTGCTGCGATCGCCGCCGCGGTGGCCGTCACGTTCGTCGAGCCGAAGGGCACATAGGCTTCGCCCACGAGCTCGGCCCCGAGGCTTACGAGTTGATCCTTGATGATCGCGTTGACGCATCGCGGCCAGATGTAGTCGGAGCCCACAAGAAAGTAGCGGCGGGCACCGAGGGTGTCGTGGCACCACTGCACCGCCGGGATAATCTGCTGATTCGGCGCGGCGCCCGTGTAGAAGATGTTGGGCGACTGTTCCATTCCTTCGTAGGCCATGGGGTAGATAAGGAGATGGTCGGCAGCCTCGACGACAGGCAGCACGCCCTTTCGGCAGGCGCTGGTCCAGCACCCGACGATCACTGAAACCTTCTCGTCGCGAATGAGCCGCTCCGCCTCACGGGCGAAGGTTCTCCAGTCGGACCCCCCGTCGGCAATCACCCATCGAACAGGGCGACCAAGAAGGCCACCTGACGCATTGATCTGTTCGAGGGCGAGCACCTCCGCGTCGATCATTGACCGCTCGCTGATGGCCATGGGGCCTGTCTGCGAATGAAGGATGCCGACCACAATGGGCCGGCGGTTCACAAGGAACCAATCACACAAGAGCCACGCAGCGGCAACGGTGACCGCCAGTCCTGCCACCGTGATCCAGGCAGGCCAGCGGCGAGGTTTTCCGAGGGCCGTTGGCCGGTCGGCGGGGGCATCAGGAGAAGCGATTGGCGAATGCATGGATCAGCGTGTGGGAAGCCTCGAAGGCAGCGGGAAGCGTCGCCCACGGCCACCTGCAATCTTTGTCCATCTTTCCTGACCGGGCGCACGATCGCAAAAAATGCGTGGTTTTGGCCCACGCAGGACAGCCCGCGGCCCCGGATATTCCGTAGAAAACGAAATTTTCCCCCGTAAAAGACTGGCAGCGATCGCCAGGAGGGGGTAGAATTCGTAGCGGAAACATGTGGCAACGGTTTGGGAGGGGGTTGGCCCCTTCCAGGGCTTTCCCAGTTTTTCATACTTGCGACGAGGCCTCCTTTGACGTTCCCGGTGACACGACAGATTGCGCGAGATGGCGGCGTCCAGCCTGCCATTGAGCAGATCATCGGGGTCTCTGCGTGGGCCGACCAGGTGCGTCGCTCGATCGAATTGGTGGCTGCCCACCAGTCGAGCGTGCTTGTCATGGGCCCCAGCGGCACTGGCAAGGAGTTGATCGCCCGCGCCATCCACGCGTGTAGCCCGCGCAGCAAGAAGCCGTTCATCCCGGTGGACTGTGCGGTCACGACGGGCACGCTTTTCGCGAGCCACATGTTTGGGCATGTGAAGGGGTCGTTTACGGGCGCCACGTCATCGACGCTTGGCTGCTTCCGTGCGGCCGAGGCCGGCACGATCTTTCTTGACGAGATCGGAGAGATGGAGCTCGAGCTTCAGGCCAAGCTCCTCCGTGTACTGCAGCAACGGGTCGTCGTGCCCGTGGGCAGCCACGACGAGGTACCGGTGGATGTTCGCGTACTCGCGGCGACCAACCGTGACCTGGCCGTGGAAGTCAACGAGGGAAGGTTCCGTGAGGATCTCTTCTACCGGCTCAACGTCGTCGCGATCCGAACCATTCCTCTCCGGGAGCGCCCTGAGGACGTGCCGGTTTTGGCCGATCGGTATCTCGCGGAGCTCGCAGGCCGGCACGGCATGCCGATGTGCACGCTCACGAGCGAGGCGGTCGCAATCCTCCAGTCGTATGGGTGGCCCGGCAATGTCCGAGAGCTCGAGAATGTGCTCGAGCGGGCGGTGATGTTCTCGACCGGCGATACAATCGATTCCGACTCGCTCACCGGCCTCATTGCTGGCGAGAGCGAGCCTGGGCGGCCGCTCGGCAGCCTCGGCCAGATGGCGATGGCCGCCAGCCGCGGCATCGTGTCGCCGACATCGGTTCCTGGCGTGTTTCGAGTCGAGCCCAGGGTCACCCCCGCGGCCCATCCTGTCGCCCCGGTCCCTGATCCTTCCGACGCGCCGCTGGCGCCGGCCGATTCCACAAACATCACGGATGCAAACTGGCCCACGCTTGCCGATGTCGAGCGTGTTCACCTCGAGCGAACGCTCGCGGCCACCATGCAAAACAAGTCGCTGGCGGCCAAGATGCTGGGAATCGACCGCTCGGTGCTTCGTCGGAAGCTGCAGCGGTATGGCCTCGACGACGCGTGACCGGGTTTCGGTCATGTCGCCGAAGCGGAGTGCCTATCCAGCCTTGCGAAGTGGGTCCGCTTCCTCGTCTGGCACCCGCAGCTTGAGGGTCGTGGCGGCCGTCGCGGCCGGAGGGGCTCGCCGTTCCTGGGTAAACCCACGAGCTCCGGTGCTGAGAAAGTCACGGAGGTTCTGGACGACGGAGCAACGAAACTCCCGACCGAGTGCCTCAAGCACTTCCCGCCAGGCGAGGCCACGGCGGTAGATGACGCGGTAGGCGGCCTTGAGGTCGGTGATGTCCTCGGTCGTATGCCCGCTCCGCCGAAGCCCCACGATGTTGAGGCCCACCACGCAACTCGTCTGGCCGTCGAGGAGCATGTAGGGAGGAACGTCCTGCACGACACGGGCATGGCCACCGACCATCGCGAGCCGCCCAATGCGGCAGAACTGATGCACAGCAACGGCACCCGATACGAAGGCACGGTCTTCCACCGTGACATGGCCACCGAGGAGCGCGGCGTTGGCGAAAATGCAGTGGTCGCCAACGGTCACGTCGTGTCCGAAGTGCGCCCCGGCCATGGCGTAGTTGTGGTTTCCCACGCGAGTCGTCGCCGCCGGCTTCATGGCCCGGTGGATCGTGACGTGCTCACGAAACACGTTGTGGTGGCCGATCACGACCCGGCCTGTTTCCGGCGGCCGCGCCACGTGTTGTGGAGCGCCCCCAATGACGGAGTGCTCTCCGAATTCGTTGTCACAGCCGGCGGTCACGCCAGCCTTGATGACCACCCCCGCGGCGATCGTGCAACGGTCACCGATTTCGACATCCGACTCGATCGTGGCGAAAGGACCTACGGTGACCCCGACTCCAAGCTTGGCATCAGGACTCACCACGGCCAGCGGATGGATGCTCACGGGAGTCCTTTCAGGATGTACGAACCGGACCGAACAGTCGGATCGGAGGGGTTTATCGGCTCAGAGGAGCCCGGGATTCAATGCCAGTTTCGCACCGCGGGGCGCACTTGCCCCACATCGCCCCGCTTGCCACGACATCGGCTTCCCGGCGCATCGGTTGTCTCTATACTCTGGGGGAAATGGAGACAGTCCACATGACCCGTGACGAGCGATACGCAGCCGCAGAAAAGCTGAAGGATGACGGCGACCTGGCCGGGGCCGTCGCCGCGATGGAGGCCCTCGTTGCCGACGAGCCTGCCTTTGCCCTGGCACACTCGGCCCTTGGAGCGTGGTGTACGCGGCTCGAGCGGCATGCCGATGCTGTTCGGCACGCCCGGAGAGCCTGTGAGCTCGAGCCCCAAGATCCCTTTAGCTACACAGCCCTCTCCGTCGCCTGCATGCGAGCCGGAATGATCCCCGAGGCAGAAGAGGCGCTCGCACGGGCGAGGATGATGCAAGGCGGCTGATGGCCTACTCGTTGCCGGCGGCGGCGTTGTCCTTGGGCTCGTCACGGTCTTTCACATCGAGCTGCTTCACTAACCGATCCAGCCGCTCACGGTCGCTCGTAGACAATCGCTGGACTTCCAGCCCCGAAGCTCGGGCCTTCGTCAGTGCCGCGAGTGCGGCCTCCTCATTGCCTGCTGCCTGTTCGGCGGCTGCGAGGTGAAGGTACTTCAAGGGCGATGGCACCAGCACGGCCTCACGCAGATCCTCGACGGCGCCACGGGCATCTCCGGCAGCCAGGCGAACAAGCCCACGCGTATCGAGCAAGTCGGGAATCGCCCCGAGTTGTTCAATGGCTGAATCGATGAGCGTACGAGCTTCACGAATCGTCTCCTCGCGGGCGAGGTGGAAGGCCAGATTGTTGGCCACGATGGCCCGCTGCGTGGCGTCGAGATTCGGGTCGGCAAGCAGCTCGCGGTAGAGCCCCTCAATTTCCGTTTCGCGGCCTTCGAGCGACGCGAGCTCCACATCGATGAGCCGAATGACCAGGCTTCCGGGATCAACCCGCTTCGCCTTGTCGAGCCTCACGCGAACACGAGCCGCGGCCTTTTTCGCCGCGACATCGTCGGACTGGGACGAAGCCACTCGCAGCGCCATCGAGAGGGCCCGTTCGAGCGACATGCTATCCCAGAGCGTGTCGAGAAGGTCGAGCGCCTCGTCGGGCCGGCCCTGCCGCCCAAGGAACTCGATCCGCGCGAGGATGCCGTCTCCTGAGAGTGCGGCGTATTGCTCGAACACCTTGTCGGCGGCCTTCGCGAAGCCGAGATCCTCCATGAGCTTGCCGACGGCCGCCAACTGGGCGGGGTTGTCGGCCGGCACAACGTCTCCCGGCATGAGCCGCCGAGCAAACTCGATAGCCCGCGGCCGATTGTTTTCAACAAGGGCAAGCTTCGCTTCGAGGGCAAGCGTGATCGCCGCGTCGGGTGCCATCTGACTGAGCCGTCTGAGCCAAGTGCGGGCGGTCGATACTTCGCCATGCTCGATGAGTTTCTCCACGAGCATCGCGATCTGGGCGGGGGGGGTCTTCGGCGCGGCAACGAGCGTCACCAGTTCGTTGCGGGCTTCTTCCCATCGGTCGGTCTTTTCGAGGAGCTGGGCCCACATCAATCGCTGCTGGGTCGTGAGCGGTTGGCTCGTTGCAAGCTCCTCAAGAAGAGTGACGGCCTGCCGCCAGGCGGCAGGCTCCGGGCGCCGAGCCAGAAGGGTGATTTCCAGCTCGAGGTCTTCCGGAGTCGCCTTGTCGTCGGCGCCTCGGTTCTCGTGGAGCAATGCGATCGCCTCTTCGAGCTCCCGATAGCTCCCCCGGCCAGCGGTCAGTTCGGCAAGCACACGCCGAGCCCAGGCCTTGTTGGGAGCCGCGTCTGGCCCCGTGGCCTTCAGGATACGATCGAGAAGCTCCCTCGCCTCGGCCGACCTGCCCCGCCGGGCCTCGAACGCCGCCAGGGCACCGATGGCCGCGAGGTCGTCGGGCCAGCCTTCCACCGCTTCCCGCAGCGAC
>JBGTGN010000169.1:0-28971 GCA_041746715.1 Pirellulales bacterium
GCGCGGCCGGCCGACCCGGGCACCGCCACCGCCGAGGCCACCGCAGCAATCCTCGACCGAATACTCGCGAGAGCAACCGGATCCTCGAGCCACTCGATCACGTGGACCGCGGCCCGTTCCGCGGGATCGCCAACAGCCAGATATTCGGGGAACACCGCCGCCCGGTCGGCCTGCGGTACGTCCCTCGGGGGCAAGAGCACCGGCTCGAGCGGCCGGATCGGCTCGCGGCTCGCCAGAAGGTTGACCAGCGTGATGAACCGCGCATGCCGAAAGAAGCTCTGGACCACGTAGGCAAAGCCACCGATGCGATAGACGATGACCGTCGGCACACCAGCGGCAAGCAGTTCGAGCGACACCGACCCACTTACGGCGATCGCGGCTGTTGCCTGCCCGATTAACTCGCGTGTCTTTCCAGCTTCGATGGTGATACCACTGCGGTCGAACACGTCGCTCCCGCGGATCGCCTCGTGAACCCGCGCCGCGTGCCGCTCGTGGAGAGCCGCGACGATAAACCGGGCCGCTGGCACCCGCTGCCGAATAGCCACCGCCGCCCGCAGCATGCTGCCGAGGTTGGCTTCAATCTCTTGGCCGCGGGAACCGGGGAGAAGAATGACCAGCGGGCCGCTTGAATCGTGGCCTTTCCAACCCTCACCCGACGATTCGTGCTCATCGAAGAAGGGATGCCCCACATACGTGCTTGCCATGCCCTGGGCCATGAACCATTCGTGCTCAAACGGCAGGGCCGCGAGCACATGATCAACGAGCCGCCGCATCTTGCCGATCCGCCAACTCGCCCAAGCCCATATCTGGGGCGGGCAGTAGAACACCACCGGGATGCCATGCCGCTTGGCCCGCCAGGCGAGCCACCAGTGGAAGCCCGGGAAATCAACAAGCACGCAGACATCGGGTCGATTGTCGAGAAAGCTCCGC
The DNA here is from genome assembly GCA_041746715.1 of Pirellulales bacterium. GTDB lineage: Bacteria > Planctomycetota > Planctomycetia > Pirellulales > UBA1268 > QWPN01. The sequence goes on from JBGTGN010000169.1 coordinate 931, forward strand.
TCGGCCCGCCGTGCGAGGTCTACGAATCGGTGGATCGAGAGGGCCACCCGCAGGAACCACATGACGGCCAGCCGCGTGAGATCGGCCACGAGGTGGCAGCCCTCAGCTTCCATGCGAGGGCCCCCGAGGCCAACACACTCGACATCAGGCACCTTCGCCCGCAGTTCGCGCACAAGGAGCGCCGCATGATGATCACCCGACGGCTCGCCAGCAGACAGAAAGACACGCATGAAATACTCCGGCACGAATGGCGTGCATCCGTGCCGGAGTATTTCATGATCGGCCACGGCAACCTAGGCCAGTTCGCCGCGGAAACGTGCGGTCACTTCGCCAGGGCAAAGCCTTTGTCACTGCCAAAGACCATCGTGATCTGCTCGTCGGCCCCGGCCTTGGCCACCTTGCCCTTGCAGTTCTTGCAGCAGAAGCCGACCTCCACGCCGCCAACCGTAAGCTCTGTTCCTGCCTTCACCTTGCCACCGCTCAGGGGGCAGCCGGTCTGCTTGAACTGATCGGTTGCGACAAGCTGCTGGCGAGCCTTCGCCTTGAACTTGGCCGTGTCCTCTTCAAAGGCCTTGACGCACTTCTCGCAGCAGAAGCAGACATTGCCGCCTTCGAAGGCCACGGTCACGTCAGGGTCACAAGCGTGGCCGGATACGGGGCACATCGGCTCCGTCGTGGCTGCCGCCAGGGCGACCGTCGCAACCACGACCGAACAGGTCGCTCCAAACATGATCGATTTCATAGTGCACTCCTTGGACACGGACAACGGCGTTGATACCAGGCTGGATCATAGTGCTGCGTTCAGCATGAAAGCAACAGAGATGCCCCCCTCTTTCAGGTCCTGTTGGTCATGCTGGCACGTCTTGTCGCGTTTCCAGGCACGCTCCGAGCTACCGATGTCTAAGACCATCCTTCCTCGCCATGCATCCCACGCAGCCAACCACGGAAGCGGGAGTGTCATCGGCCGGCTGCAAGAAGCAGTTCGAGGTAGCTGCGGCGCTCGGGGTTTTCGCAGCCAAGTTCATGGGCGAGCGACTGGAGGCAGGTGGTGGCCTGAGACACTTCCCCCTGGGAGGCCTGGAGTTCGAGCTCGACGAAATCTCCCAGGCCCGCGATCGAATCGAGGGCAACCTCGACTTCCGTACCTTGCCACGGAACGCGGGCACTCCGTCGTCGTTTGGCCACATCCCGCACCCGCCGAAAGCCGAGGGCCTCGAGCAGTTCGGTCCACAGCTCGAGCGTGGCCTGCCCACCACCGGGGCCGTCAGGCCGTGGCGGAACGCTCGCAAGCCCGAGCTCGAGCTCGCGACGCGTTTTCGTGGCCGAGTCGATCCGGGGACCCTTCCAGGTCACCGCGAGTTCATCCCCCACTCTTCTGAGCCGAAGAGCCTCGTCGGCTTTCGCGAAATCCCGGCAGGGATGAGCGAAATAGCGGTCGACTTGCTCGACAGGTTCCCGAAACCGGGCGGCCAGTGTAATGAGCCTTGCCTCGATGGGACCATGGCCATTGACGGAAAACTTCTGCTCGACCTCGTACACTGAAATCTCCTTACCCGTGGATCGGGCCCTGCGACTTGCTCGATCACTCCACGCCGCAATCCGTCTTCACAACGATGATACCCTCGACTTCATGGCGTATCGCGATGGCATGGGCAGCAGGCCTTCTTGTCGCTTCGTGCCTTGGCTGTGCGGAGCCATCTCGCCACCCCGCCATTGGGAAAACGCTCTCGCCACTGCCGATCGCGCCGATCTCGAATCTCACCGCGGCTCCTCTCCCGCTCGAGGGGCGCATTACGGTCCTCAACTTCTGGGGAACCTGGTGCGGCCCGTGTCGCCGTGAGCTGCCTGGTCTTGCCCGCATGGCAACGGGGCTTGCCGATGATCGCCGGTTCCAACTCGTCGCGGTTTCCGTGTCGGGGGGTGGAGGCGAAAGCCCAGAGGACCTCGCCGCAGAAACCGGTGCGTTTCTTCTCGGCCAGAAACTTCCGATCTCGGCCTACATTTTCTCCGATCCGCTTGCCGCTGATCTTCTCTCCATGACGCTCGGCCTCCAAGCGGTTCCAGCGACCTTCCTGATCGGCCCCGACGCCACCGTCCGCCGTGTCTGGATCGGCTACAGGCCGCAAGACGAGCCCGACATGGCCGCGGCCATCGTGTCGGTTCTCAAGGAAACACCGGCCAAGTCCGAATAACCGTTACGCACGGAATTCGTAGACTGCCACGCCTGACGAGCCCTCGCGACTTACACTTGAGGGCTCCCTTCACCGGCAGACCATACGCATGAGCCTCCCTCCGCTCCGCGCCTCCGAGCATCTCCACGACGTCAAGTATGAGATTCGTGGTGCGCTCGCCCGCCGCGCCGAGCAGCTCGAGCGTGAGGGGCACGACATCATCAAGCTCAACATTGGAAACCCTGGCGCGTTCGGGTTTCGCATGCCCTCCTCGATGCGGGTCGCGATCGTCGAGAACCTCCATCAGGCCGACCCTTATTCCCACCAGAAGGGAATCTTTCCGGCCCGAGAAGCGGTCGTGATGCAGCAGCAAAACCGCGGCATCATGGACGTCACGGCCGACGACGTCTTCATCGGCAACGGTGTCTCCGAGCTGATTCTGCTCGCCATGCGAGCGCTGCTCAATCCAGGAGACGAGGTGCTCGTGCCGAGTCCCGACTACCCACTTTGGACCGCGAGCGTTGTGATCCACGGTGGAAAGGCCGTCCATTATCCCTGCCGGCCTGGGCTGGGGTATGTGCCAGACCCGGATGAGATCGAGCGGCTCATCACGCACAAGACGCGGGCCATCGTTGTCATCAATCCCAACAATCCCACGGGCGCCGTCTATCCACGCGAGGTCCTCATGGCACTCGCCGACATCGCCACACGCCGCCATCTCGTGCTCTGTGCCGACGAGATCTACGACGAGATGCTCTTCGACGACGCCGAGTTCGTACCGCTGGCCACGCTCGCACCACGTGCCTTGTGTCTGACATTCTCCGGCCTCAGCAAGGTCTACCGAGCGTGTGGCCTCCGCGTGGGGTGGCTCGTCTTCTCGGGCGAACGCGAGCATGCCCGTGACTACATCCATGCCCTCGACCTCTTGGCATCGCTTCGGCTCTGCTCAAACGTCCCTGGCCAGTTCGCCGTGCAGACGGCGCTGGGCGGCCATCAATCGATCTTTGAGCTGACGAAGCCAGGCGGCCGTCTTCACGCCACGCGGGCAGCGCTGCTCAACGCGATGCGAAAGAGCCGATGGATGTCACTCGAGCCAGCCCCGATGGGTTCGATGTATGGCTTTCTACGCGTCCACGCCGATCGGCTGCCGGGAGGTGTCGCCGCCTTTGACGACCAGGCCTTTGCCCTCGACCTGCTCGAACGGAAGCATGTCCTTGTCGCGCCCGGCTCGAGTTTTAATGTGCCCTACCGCGATCATTTTCGAGTGACGCTCCTGCCCGATGCCGACGAGATGGCCGACGTGTGCGGCCGCATCGAGTCGCTGCTAGACGACTACGCCATTCCACCGGCGTGAGGCGCGCCCCGCGAGCGCGGCCAGGTCCAGCCAACCTGGGTTGCGAGCGCCTCCAAGAGAATCGCAATGAGCAGCGTCGGGAGAATCCAGCGGCGAAGGCCACGCCAGGCGGCTGGTCGCGGGGCTTTCCACACATCGGAAAGATCGACCCGTTCGACACCGCCGGATTGGCTACTCACGGCAAGCAGTTCCTCGATGCGGGAACGGTCGAATGCCCATTCGGGATTTGAGGACACGTTCACCGGGCCAACCGCAAGCGCCGTGTCGCCAAGTCGGACGGCCCCGCGGATGTATTCAAATTCGGCGGCGTCCACCGCCGCCGCAAAGTGACCAGGCGCCAATCGCTCCCACGGGATGAAGGTTGCCTCGCCCCCCTGACCACGAGACACGGTCAGTTCCGGTGGGTCGGTGGCCACACGATCGGCCCATGACTCATCCGTGTCGTCATAGAAAAGATCGAACTGCACCTGGGTGCCATCGACACGGCTCTGCATCCCGATACCAGGAGGACGCGACGGCCCTGCCAACCATCGAGCGAGGCTTTGCACCATACCGCCGTAGCCATCCCATCCGCGTGTCATCTCCGAGAAGTCGCCCCCGAGGGGAAACATCACGGCCGCAACCCGCCCGGTGCCTCGTCGCCAGAAGGCGACAAGCGGCGCGGCATACTCGTCGCTTGACACGGCGGCCTGGGCGGCCCTCGGCTTCAAGTAGGTGAGGTTGTAGCCATCGACCTGGGGTAGCCAGTTGATCGGTGCCGCAGCGACCTCCGCCCAACCGGGGGTGCCCTTCACGCCCACAGGCTTGTCGAGAAAAGCCGACCTGGCGATCGTGGCCGTTTCCATCTCGAAGAGCGCGGGTAGTTCCTTGGCATCGGCGTTGAAAAAGATCCGCCCATTCCCGCGCTTCGCAATGTCCTTGAGAAAGTCGGCGTCTGGATCCTGGTCGCTGCCAAGGCCAATCACACTCACCGTGCATTTCGCCTTCACCATCTCGGCAAGGAGATTCTCGTAGTCGCCAGGCTCCTCGGCGTCGGCAGCGTCGGCAAAAAGAATCACATGCCGCTGGCCCACCGGAGTCTTTTTGAGCATCTCCCAGGCCTTCAGGAGCCCGGTGTAGCAGAAGATACCACCCCCCTCGCTTGCGACGCTGCGGGCCGCGGCGACGAGCTTCGCTCGGTTTGGCCCGACGGCTAATGGCGCATCCGAGAGTGGATGGGCTGCGCTATCGACCGGGATGAGCGCGACGAGGTCGTTGTCGCCGAGCAGTTCGATGGCCCGGGCTGCCCCTTCGTCGGCCAGCGCCATCTTGGTTTGAGTTGTGCCGGGCGCCGTCATCGCCATGCTGCCCGAGCGGTCCATCACGATCGCCATCGCCACGGCAAGCTTCCGGTGTTCTTGCTTCAGCTCCATGCTCACTGGCAACAGCGGCTCGACTGATGAGCCAAACCAGCCCCCCGAGGCGAAGGAAAACTTGCCACCGATCATTGCAAGGCCGCCCCCCTGGGCCGTTACGAAAAACTCGAGCCCCTTCATGAACCCAGGGTCGAGCTTGTAAGCCGGCACGTTGTCGAGAATGACTGCCTTGGCTCCGGACAAGAGCCCGACATGGGCAGAGGCAAGGTCGCTGACAACCTCGACATCGAGCCCCTGGCCGCGAAGTGCCGTCGCCAGCGGTGGATCTTCGTAGGCTGTCACCAAAACAATCCGGCCCCCTCCCTGCACCTCGATCCACTGCTCGGCCGTGTTGTTCCCCGCGATGGCATCGCGGTCTGGAAGAATCCGCACGGCATAGCGGTGCGCTCCCGCGCCTGCGAGACGGTCGGCAAACCGCACTCGGCCTCGACCGCCTCGAACATCAACCTCCCGCGTGCCGATCGGCTTGCCGTCGCGGAGAATCTCAAGTGGCACCTTGGCATCACTGGCACCTTTCACGACGACTTCAGCCAAGAGCCCTTCGCGGGCCTGCACACGCCTGGGCAGCCGGAAGGCGGCCACCGAGTAGTCCTCCGCGTTGGAACGTGGCGGCAGCCGCAGGTCGAGGGCAACCTCCTTCTCCACGAGCTTTTCCATGGCCCTGTCGAGTGGCTCGGTGGAAAAGCCGTCGGTGATGGCCAGGATCCGAGCCGCACGGTCAGCTGGCATCTGGGCGAGCGAGTGGGAGATCGCAGACGCCAGCCGTGTCGCGGTTCGCTTCCCTGCAAACTCGGCTGTCCCGCTCCGCAAGAGCGCGCCCCGCGTCACCGCCTCGTCGGCGAAGTCCACGTAGAAAATTCGATCATCGGACGCCCGCGACTTCTCGAGGATCGTCTCCAATTCAGCTAGCCGCGGGGCCAGATCCTCCCAGCCCGAGTCGGACTGATCGACGAGCACCCAGAGATCGAGTCCATCTCCTTGCTGCCGGATTCGCGGATCGGCCAGGAGAAGCACGGCGAGCAAAAGACAAGATGCCCGCAGCGGTCGCTCGAGGTGAAGCCATCGCCAGTACCAGCCAGCAAGCGCCACCGCCGGGATCAGCAGGAACCACTGCGGCGCGGTGAATTGAATCCCAGAGAGCGATACCACAGGCACTTCCTCGATTACGCGGTCAGGTGCTGAACGGGATTGTCTTCGATGACGGCATTCCTGGCCCCACGCCAGCCCCATGCGACGAGAAGCGCACCGATCGCGATGCCTGCCCAGAGCGGCGCCCACGGGTCGGCAATTGATTGCTTGATGGCCTGGGCCATACGGATGGCTTCGAGGGTGTCGACCGGCGCGGCACCGCGAAAATCACTTTCGCGGGAGTCGGCAAACTGGGCTGCCCCGCAAACAAACCGCGTGGACTCTTGTGTGGTCGTCGCGGCAGACACCGTAAAGAATCCCGGCGCCCAGGGAGCCCGGCCGCGAAACGGCGGGGTGGCTCCGGAGCTTGTGGAATCCATCAAGGTCATCGTGGCGCGCCCTGCCGGATTGTTTGCCACACTCGGTGGAAGCTCGATCACCTGTCCCGTGTCGAAGTTTTCGGCCCACGGTCGCTCGATCGTCGCCCGGACGCGATCGATGAACCGCTGTACGAGCACGACCACCGCTGGTGACCGGGCCGCGGTCGAGCTCGCCACGTCGAAGTTCAGCACGAGATGCTGCACACGGCGGCCACCAGGCAGCACGTTTGACCGAACGAACGCAAGCGGCTTGCCGCCTTTCCATAGGAGCGGCTCGTCGGCGGCTGTCAGCGTGAGATTCCCAGCCGGGCCCGACATGAGCCCGCCCCAGCCGAGCTCGCGGACAAGCGGATGATCTTCGGCGGCGACCCACGCGGGGTCATATGCCACAGGTTTTGGTTTCGACGACTCCGGTGAACCGTCACTGCCTGCGGGCTCGCCTGAGTCTGCGATCATGAGCTGGATCCCGTTGGTCTCGGCAGCGGAATCGAACCGACTGACGACAAGGTCGGCAGCGGCTGCATCGGTGACGAGCTCGACGCCGTCGGCCGCCTTCATCATCCGTCCAAGCAGGTCTGCTGTCGGGCCCGCTGTCGTGATCGCGATCTTCACGATCCGTGGCACCGGCCGCACGAGGGGAAGGGAATCATCGATACCAAACCGATCTTCGGAGAGTGCCAGCACCATCCGCACCGCACCTTCTGGCCACGCACCTTCCACCGTACGACTCTGCCCCGGTTTGAGGCGAATTGCCTGCGGCTGACCGACCGGCATCGGCGTGCCCACTTCGTCGAGCACGCGAGAAACAAGCTCACGCACCTGCGGACCATCGCCGTGATTCGTCACGAGCGCCCGCCACACAAGCCGCTCGCCATCCTGACCAACATCTCCACCCGAGAAGCCGACGTTTTCAAAGGGCTCACCGGCCGAGAGCACCGCGACGCCTCCAGGTACAGCTCCAGGTCGATCCGTCACGAGGATCACGACCCCCGCATCTCCGGGCACGAGTGACTCGGCAAGGGCGATCGCCGCACCGGGATCATGTGTCCCGAGCGTTGGCCGCCACCGGTCGGCAGCAGCGAGCAGCTCCTTGAGTATCGTGCCCGCGTAGAGTGGCGGTCTGCCCGGCCCGGTCTCGAGCAAGTGCCAGTCGGTCTGTGACGCGACGGCGTTCCAGGACGAGAGCCGCTTGGTGAGAAGGTCGAGCGTGGCTTTCCGAAAACCCTCCATCGACGCCGAGCTATCAAGCACGACCACGACCGTTTGTCGTGAGTCAGTTCGCACCCACCGCGGGTCTACGAGGAGCCACGCCAAGGCGAGGACGGCAAGAAGTTGCATCCAGAAGGGAACGGAGTTGCGAAACTTCTCGAGCCGCATCCCCCCGGTGGGAAGCGGCGCCGCCCGTTCGAGCAGGAAGAGTGTGCTCGCCCGCACGCGTCGGGAACGTTCCTGCAGAAAATGAATCGCGACCAGCGAGGGCACGGCGGCGAGCGCCGCGAGACCCCACGGATTCGCGAAGAAGAGGCTCGGCATCATTGGTTTGAAGCGCCTCGTTGTTTCACATGTCGATCACGCCGGCTGGCACCGCTTCGCCGCGAAACGCGGAGAGCAAGTCGCTCGAATCACCCACGCGAGCGATACCGAGACCACGGCGGGCACACTCCTCCCGCCACGCCGCAAAATGCCGCCGGTAGGCCTGACGGTAGCGGTCGAGCATCCCGGGGTCGACCCGCTGCCGTGATCGCACGGGCCGCTCGGCATCGTCAAACTCGACGTTGCCATCCCAATCGGGCTCGGCCTCGCTCGATGCAAAGGGGGCCAGCACGATGCCACGGCTCCGCGACTCCGAGAGTCGCGACGCCACGCGGCTCGGTGGCGATTCATCGAGCAGATCACTCACGAGCACGCGGAGCGACCCTGCACGAAGCGAAACGCGATCGAGCTGGTCAGCAAGGCCTGCTGGCTCGGTACCAGCAGCCAGGCGTCCGCCACGGGCCGCAGCGACGACTGTTTCAGGCCAGCCCTCGGCCAGCGCCAACTCGACGGGCACCTCCTCTGGCGTGTCTCCTGCGTCGCGGCCGAGTACCACGAGCTTCAGGTGCCCGCCCAACCGCAGGCCACTCTCGAGGCAAAAGTAGAAAAGCTCCCAGGCTCGCGTGGCCTTTGTCCCACCGAGAAACATCGAGCCGCTCATGTCGTAGACCAGATCAATCCGCGGCGTCACCTCCTCACGGTAGAGCTTCATCGTGTAGGTGCCCGTTCGGGCGTAGGCCTGCCAGTTCATGTGCCGTGGGTCGTCACCGGGCACATACTGCCTGTGGTCCTGGAAGTCGATCGAGCTTCCGCTGCCCCGCCCGAGCACGTTCCCAGCGGTACCCGCCCACTGGCCACTCCGCAGCGGGAGTCTCGCCACGGCGGCAGCCGCCTTCGCCCGGGCATGGATGTCGCGGAGATTCATGCGGGAAGCTCTCCGTCCACGAGCCGCCATGTCTCACGCATGGCACGACGCCAAGGCCTTGCGATCATGGCGATCACGCCTGCGGTGATGACAAACCCGGCGATGAAGAGCGTCTGCTGAGCGGAGGGATCGACAGGGCCCAGGAGCCTCAGCAGCCCCGCAAGCGGAAATGCCACAACAAGCCCCAGTGACCCAGGGGCCCGCATCTCACTGAGCACAACTTCGAATACCCAGGGCACGAGGTTGAGCACTTGCACCATCACGTAGAACGTGCCCCTGGCTTCGAGCTTGGGGAAGAGGAGCAGCAAGGGCAGCGGAAAGAGGATCGCTGCCACGGAAAGTGTCACGAACGGCAAGGCGGCCTGAAGCGTTCCTGCGGCCTCCCGCTGGGCGAGGATCGCACCCACCGTCATGCCCCCGACCAGCGCGATATACACGACCCCCGTGGCCCAGCCGGGCGTGAAGACAGAGGCAAGAGCCTTGCCAACGAATCCACCAGAAGCGAAGACGGCGTGCATCCGACGAATTCGCACAGGACGCTCGAGGAGTGTCGCCACGCCGATCACGAGCAGCGGCAATCCCATGACGACGAGCGTCGCCCCACATTGGTTTGCCGAGCCGAAGAGCGCTGTCACGGTGATGATGCCCGCGCAGAACAGTCCGAACAGCCGCTTTCGCAGAGCGTGGTTCTCAGCCGGAGGCGCGATGCTCGCCGCGGCCGCCTCGAGGAGCACCGCGGCATAGAAGATCGGCACGATGAGCCACAGCCAACCTGCAGCAAAGACAGGGCCTGGTGACATCGGCGTGAAACTCGACACGAGCGTCACCCATGCTCCGATGCCCACAAGCACAAGCAACCCCACCCGTTCTCGCTGTGGTCGGGTCGATGCAAACACGGCAAAGGCCGCCACGAGCCCTGAGACCATGAGCATCCAGATGAATCGCGTGAGATCACCGACGACGTTCACGCCACCGTAGAAGTAGGGCAACACGAGATATGGGAGTGCCGCCACCGCGATGAGCACGGCCTGGGCGAGGATGGCCGCCCACTTGCCCACGACGATCCGTGTCGCTGAGAGCCGCGTCATTCGGATCAGGTCGAGGTTGTTCGCTGCCTGTTCCGATGCGATCGCCGTCATGCCTCGCAGCGGGATCACAAGCCCGAGCGTGATGCCGAGGGGCACCCAAATCAACCCAGCGACCCTGCTCGTTTTGGCGTAGCTTGCAAACGTGTCTGTCGCAGCGAAAAGCGTGTATGCCGCGAGCACGAAGAGCACGGCCTGCGTGAGCAGGAACGTCCAGAAGAACGCCCCCGATTGGATGCCCTGCCGAAGCTCGCGAACGAGCATCGGCGGCAGCCACGCAGGAAAATCGTCCCCAGGCCAGGTTTTTCCGCGGTCGGAATCTCCCTCAGCGGCGATTCCGCCAAGTGCTACGGCATGTGGTTCGGTCATGGAAGCAGCCCCATGGGCGGCGATCGTTTTCTGGCAATCAGTTGCAGTTGCTTGATCGAACGCAACTCATCGAGCCACGGTGTTGCCACGCTTCCAAGCACGACCATCGTCGTAAACATGGAGGTGATGATGAACACCGGCGAGTACCCCACGAGATCGCCTCTCGATATGAGTCGTAGGTACGCGGGCAGTGCCGCCAGCGGAAACGGCAGGGCAAACACCCAGCCACCCCAGTCCCGCCAGGATTGCATTCCACGTGAGGGGGCCACCGCTGAGAGGTACACAAACACCAGGAAGCAGACCAGTTGTACGAGCGCATAGAAAAAGAACTTCGCTCGCACCCTCGGGAAATAGACGAGGAAGGGGAGCGGAAAAAACACCGCCGAAACGATCAGGCTCGCGACCGTGAATCCGATCACGACGTCGTCGCCATCGCCCCCATTCCATCCGAGCCATGCGCACCACCCAAGCGAACAAAAACCCGACACGATGCCCACGAACGGCAGCGCCGTCGCCCAGCCCGGCGTGAACACGGCCGCTGCAGCCCGTCCGGCGGGGCCCCACTGGCGAAACGGTCGATAAAGCGCTGCGATCGCCACGGGCTTCTCGAGCAGTGACTCGATCGTGAAGCAGAGCACAAGCGGCGCCGTAACGAGCATCGTGAACCCGGTCGCTTCCCTCGTCGCGAGGATGCCCATGATGGCCCAGGCACCGGCGATACCGACGGCCATGACCCGCTTGCGACCGGCATGATTCTCTGCCGGTGGCGCGATGCGGGCGGCGGCATACTCGAGAAATGCCACGGTGTAGATTGCGATACACGCCACGATCCCGAGCATGGAGGCAACGTTCATGCTCCCGAACATTCGCCGGCCACGCATGCCATCCTCGAGCAATTCGACGACAGGAAGCAAGCTGGCCATCGCCGCCAGCAGACAGGTGCCGATCCGCATCCAGAGCGGCTGAGTGGAAAGCGCGAGCGCCGCGGCGGCCACGACGAGCGAGGTCACCGCCAGCCACGCAAAGGCCTCGAGGTCGTTGATGATATCGACACCGCCCAGAAAGTACCGAAGCACGAGGTAGGGCAAGAGCGCGGTTGCCACGAGCAGTCCCTGCCCGGCAATCGCGAGCCACTTGCCGAGGATGATCCGTGTCGCCGAAAGCCTCGAGAGCCGCACGAGGTCGAGGTTGTTGCCAAGCCGCTCGCCGCTCACGGAAGTCAGACCACGCAGCGGCACGACAACGACGATCGCCGCGGCAATGGCAAGCCAAAAGAGGGTCGAAAATTCCCTCGATGGTACGGCCCCGAGCGCCCCGCCGAACGATCCAAGGGCCCATGTCATGAGGGCAAACATGGCCGCCTGGATGCCGATGAACGTCCAGGCAAACACGCCCGACTGAACTCCCTGGCGGAGCTCACGAACAAGCATCGGCGGGAGCCATGATGGGAAATCGTCGCCCCGCCAGACCCACGGTTGCGTGGTTTTCAGGCGACCCCACCGGCTGACCACGGCCGTCGCGGATCGCGGGAGCGCACCCACGTCACCTCGAATGAGCCTGCCGACGGCCGCGCACTCACGAAGCCATGGCCGTGCGACGGCGAGAAGCACCACACCGATCGTGACGCGGCCCGCCAGCGTGGCGTTGTTTGCTAACTGGGAGAGGTCCGTCCCTCGCGGCGCTGATTCCCAGATCGCAAGGAGGCTGCACGCGGCACCAACGGGAAACGGCAACGTCACGAACTGACCTGTCTCGTATTCCCACCACGGCTCGCTGGAATGCCTGAAGGCGTTGGCGAAGGCAAACGTCATGAAGCCGAGGAGTTGCATGAGAAAATACAGAACGCCGGGATATCGCATGCCTGTGACGCGGATCATGATCGGGAGCGGAAACACGATGGCCGCCACGAGCAGGCTTGCGAAGGCGACCGTCATGCGTTTCCCATCCGGTGTGGCAAACCGCTCGAGCAGCCCAAAGGCGCCCGCCCCGCAGCACCCCACCAAGAGCGTCACGAACACGAGGCCCGAGGCCCAGCCGGGTGTGAACACGGTTGCGGCGAGGCGGCCCAGAACCCCCGCCTTGCGAAACGGAAGAAACAGCGTCTGCACATGACTCGGCCGATCGATGGTCGCCCCGATCGCATAGCAAAGCAGCAGCGGGCTGGTCACGAAGAACGTGGCCAGGGCAACAGGCAGCGGGCACATCCATCCCACGATCGGCCACGTGGCTGCGAGGAGGATCGCGAAAATCCGTTTGCGAGCTGCATGGTTCTCGACGGGAGGTGCGATCTTCGCGGCGGCAAACTCGAGGAATGCGACGGTATAGATGGCCATGGTCGCGAGGACGGCCCACGGCGATTCAAACCACGTCCACCATGGCGCGAAGACTCGGCGACTCCCTTCCATGAAGGCGACGTAGGCGAAAAAGCCCACGGCCGACGCGGCGATGCACGTTCCGATCCGAAACCCAAGGGGCAGCGTCGAGAGGGCAACCGCGGCCGCCGCGACCACCGCGCCAACAGCCATGATCCATCCAAGGCCGCGAAGCTCGGCGACCACATCGACACCACCGAAGAAGTAGCGAAGCGTGCAGTACGGCAGGAGGGTGACCGCCACGACCGCCGACTGGGCAAGAAGCGCCGTCCACTTGCCGGCCACGATCCGCGTGGCCGAGAGCCGCGTGAGATTCAGAAGATCGAGACCATTGCCAGCCCGCTCGCCGCTGACGGCCCCGAGGCCACGCAGCGGCACCACCACCGACACCGCCACGATGGCTGCGAACCAAAACAGGATTGTCGAGCCTTGTTGATTGCCAGACTCGGAGAGCACCTGAATCGAGAACACCAAAAAGAGCGCCGCCTGGAACACCAAGAAGGTCCAGAAGAAGACACCCGACTGCACCCCCTGCCGCAGCTCCTTGACGAGCATCGGTGAGACCCACGCGGGGAAATCGTCACCTGGCCAGCCGATGTCAGTCGCCGCGGCAGCAGAGGTCGGTGCGATCGTCGCCGTGGCCATGTGCTCGCCTGGCGATTACCGCCGGTCCTTCACCATGTCGACAAACGCCTCTTCGAGCCGCCGCTGTTCCCGGCGGAACTCGATCACCGGGATGCCTGCGGCCACGATCCGACGCAGGCCGTCGGCAAGGAATGCCGGATCGCTCCCCGCACAGGCGAGCCGCGCACCGTCGCGACGTTCCTCCAGCACGCTCCATCCTTGATTGGTCTCGGCCCACTCGACAAGTGGCCGTGGATCGCCGGCAATCGCCACCTGCACGGCCATCATCGCAGCCTCGCCGTTCATCGGCAGGCCAGCCTTCAGCGCCTCGGCGTCGCCGTGAAACACAAGCCGCCCGTCGTCGATGAAGAGCAGCGAATCGCACATCTCGCCCAGCTCGCTCAGGATGTGGCTCGAGATGAAGAGCGTCTTGCCGCGAGCGGCCAGGAGCCGCACGAGGTTCTTGAACTCGAGCCGGGCCTTCGGGTCGAGGCCGGCGGCCGGTTCGTCGAGGATCATGAACTCTGGATCGGGAATGAGCATCCGGCCAAAGCAGAGCCGCTGCCCCATGCCCTTGCTGAGCTTGCCCATTTGACGATCAGCCAGCGGAAGGAGATCGGCGAAGTTCATCACTTCTTCCACCCGTTCCCGCCGCTGCGTCCTCGAAAACCCGTAGGAACGAGCGAAGAAATCGAGGTACTCAAACACGGTCATGTTTGGATACGTGCCGAATGCATCCGGCATCCAGCCGACGAGGCGGCGAACCTTGGCCGGCTCCTCCACTACGTCGAGGCCATCGACGATCACCTGCCCTGACGTCGGCTCGTCGAGCGTTGCCATGATCCGCATCGTCGTCGTCTTTCCGGCGCCGTTGGCCCCAATAAAGCCGACGACCCCGCCGCGGCGAATCGCAAACGATAGATCCTGCACGGCGTGGACTGAATCAAAAACCCGGTTGAGTGCGTTGACCTCGACGAGTGGCGATGTCTTTGCTTCGGCGGGCGGCGGCGTCTCTTCGGCGGCGATCATGGCCGGCTCCTCGTAAACGGTCCGATGAAATCAGCCCGCTCGTCAACCCAGCGAATCCCGCCGAGGGTTTTGACCGCAACTTTACCTGCTTCACCGCTGGTCGCGTACGCCTGGCCGCGAACATTCCGCAATCGTTCGAGGGCACTGCGACGGACCGGCCCCGCGTCGGCAGCGAGCGAATCAAACCATCGCCGGTAGGCTTCGGCATCACTCGCCTGAAGTTGCTTCTTCTGGCCGGTGCCCACGCCATCGGCCACCCAGTAGCGGCCCTCCTCATCGATCACGAAGACCTTGTCGAGCGGCACTTCAATGCTCGAAAGAATCGCCGCGGGCGCATCGTCGGTGCCACCCACGACTTCGAGCCTCGCCCGCGAGGGCCGCACCGCCGTCGCGAGATACGCCTGATCGGACCGGCTTCGGAACCAATCCCCCTGCCGTGAACGGCCATCGACTTCGCGAAACGTGTCGTTCCAGTCGCTCTGATTGATAGGCTCGAGCCAGGATGGTTCGAGAATCGGAAACGATGACCCGAGCAGCACGCCCGTGCGACTAAACTGCTCCTGAATGACCGCCATCGTGTTCTGCTCGGGCGCGAGAAGCCCGAGAACGCGACGAGCCCCCGCCCCCCCGACGCCGTCCCGCATGAACATGAGCAGCAGAAGAAACGCCGTCGCGGCAAGGGATATGAGCGGGGTGGTCCAGAACATCCGCGACCGCCGTCCGCTGCCGGCAAGCACCATCACATTGACCGGTCCCGCAACGATCCCGAAGAGCGTGAGAAACCCGAGAATCCAGCCGACCGGGAGCGCCCGCTCACCAAACACGCTGGCGAGCCGTCCGAATCCACCCTCCCAGTTCTCGCCGCGACCACGTCCGGCCGACTGCGGCCTATAGTTTTCCAACAATTCCGCAGTCGTCTCCCGCCCATCTGCCAGAAACAGATTCACCGCCTTGGCCGAAAGCGTCTTGCCATCCCACGGCACGGCAACGACTTCGCCCACCCCGAGCCGCCGCCTCCCGTCCGGTCCAAGAGCCGGCATGCCCAGGCCATCAAGCCGCTCGGGCGTGGGGTTGTTGACGAGCACACCGACCCGGCCACCGGTAGCAATCCAGTCGAGCATGGCCTTGCGACGACTCCCCGCAAGGGATCGCCATTCCCCTTCGGAGAGCATGATCCTCCGAAAACTCGACCATCCACGCCATTCTTCCGGAGCTCGCGCCATGTCGAGCGGATTGCCCAAGAGCATGAAGCTTTCAAAGGGATTGCCCTGGGCGGCCTGCACGTCTTTGGAGATTCCCGAGGGCAGCGCAGCCGGCGTGCCGCTATGCGACTGGTTCGACGTTCGACAATCGACGTAGATGCTGTCGTTGACGGCGTGGCCTGAAATCCGCAATTGATTGTGGCCACCTGAACCATGCGCGCATCCCACGAAGAGGGTGGCCTTCGCGGTGGCCTTCGCCGGCACGGCGATACGGGCAGACGGCGACACACTTGACCCGCGGCCGTATTGTGCGTCGGGTGTGACGGTCCATGTATGGTCGGCATCCGAGCCATTGGTAATCGTGACCGTGATCGGAATCAGCCCGGCATCGCGGCCTGTCGTCGCCGAGCCAAGGCCCGTCCATCCCTCGGCTTCGATCGCGATTCCACTGCGAGGCGCGGTGGTGATCGTATGGATTTCGGCTCGGCCAACACTGGCAAGAGCCGCTCCCGAAACGACGATGCACGCAATGCACAGCCGCATGGTTACACCTTGGCCGCCGCGAGGCTCGAAGGAAGCGGCTTGTCTTGGGCCGGCACCTTCTCGAGCAGCCTGACGACCAGGGCATCGGTCGTGAGCCCTTCGAGCTTGGCACCGTAGTCGAGAACGACCCGGTGGCGAAGCACCGCCGCGGCCACCGCCCGCACGTCTTCGTAGGCCGCGTTGATTCGCCGATCGCAAATGGCTTTTGCTTTTGCGGCGGCAGCCAGCGCGAGGGCCGCACGGGGCGAGGCACCAAACTTCACACCACTCGCATGCGGCTCGCCGGGATGCGTGGCCTGCACGAGCCGGGCAATGTAGTTGGCCACGGTGGGCGGCATGTAGACACGGCGAACCTGGTCGAGAAGCTTGTCGAGTGTGCCTGAGTCCATCACCGTCGCCACCTGCGGCTCGACGCCGATCTCGCGATTGAGCACGATCTTTTCGAGTGTGGCGACATCGTTGCTCTTCACGTCAAGCTTGAAGAGAAACCGGTCGAGCTGAGCCTCGGGCAGTGGGTATGTACCTTCGAGCTCGATCGGATTCTGCGTGGCAAGCACGAAGAAAGGCGTGGGCAGCGGGTGGGTCTGCCCCATCACCGTCACCCGCCGCTCCTGCATCGCTTCGAGCATGGCCGACTGGGTCTTGGGGCTCGCGCGGTTGATTTCGTCGGCGAGCAGGATGTTCGCGAAGACAGGCCCGGGCTGAAACACGAACTTTCGTCGGCCGTCCACCTCTTCGAGTACCGGGTTACCGGTGATGTCGCCGGGCAGAAGGTCGGGTGTGAACTGAACCCGCTTGCTCGACAGCGCGAGCGCCTTCGAGAGCCCCTTCACAAGCTCCGTCTTCCCGAGTCCTGGCAGGCCTTCGAGGAGAATATGACCGCGGGCAAGAAGGCCGACGACCACCATCGCAATGAGCTCATCCTGACCGAAAAGCACGTTCCGCAGGGCCCTAGCCAGGCTGTCGATGGTATCGGCAGCAAATCCAGCCTGTTGTTCCGAGAGCGGCTGCATCGAGGCAGACTGAAACATGAGTAGAACAATTCCGCAGGCCACGATATCGCCAGAAACTGCTGCCGGAGTCTACCAGTTGACCAGGCTCCAGCCAGCACGTGGAGGACGGTGGTCGCAATGACTCGATCGACGTCGCCCAGAGGAGCCGAGGGAGACCATGAACACCCCCGATTGCCCGATCCCGACAGCATCGTCACCAATTGACCCAGCGAGTACAAAATGGCCGCGGGCGGCGCCGCCACCACGTTCTCAAACCTGCATCTCGAGGAAAGCATGGCCGCACGGGATTCTCGGATCGTTTCGCTCCTCCCGGCTGCTACCGAGATTGCATGGGTGCTCGGGCTCGGGCCGCAGCTTGTCGGCCGCTCCCACGAGTGTGATGTCCCGGAGGCCGTGCTCGAGCTTCCGGCGCTCACGCGACCACGCCTCGATCCGACATGTCCGAGCCATGAGATCCACGCAGCGGTTGGAGAGGCCATGAGCGCCTCACAGGCGACATCGACCGCTCTCTTCGCGCTCGACATCGATGCCCTCGCGTCGCTGGCGCCCGATATCATCCTTTCGCAGGTCACCTGCGACGTCTGTGCGATTTCCGGGAATGACGTTCTCGAGGCGGTGCGGCGATCGGGGCATTCGTCACGGATCGTGCCACTCTCCGCCACGTCGCTCGCTGGTCTCTGGAGCGACATCTGCGCCGTGGGCGCGGCGGCCGACAGGCTGGCCGAGGCTCGTGAAGTGATGGCTCGTCTTCAGGCGCGGTGCGACTCGATTGCCCACCGTGTCCGCTCGCTCGGCCGCGGTGCCGCTCACAGGAGGCCAAAAGTCGCCGTCATCGAATGGCTCGATCCTCCCATGGCGGCGGGCAACTGGGCGCCCGAGATTGTGATGCTCGCCGGAGGTGACGAAGCCCTCGGTCGCGCCGGCGAGCATTCCCACTGGATCAGATGGGCCGATGTTGCCGTCGCCGATCCGGATGTCGTAATCGTGTCGCCGTGTGGGTTCACTCTCGACCGCATCTTGAGCGAAGTGATTTCGCCGCCGATCCGATCGCATCTTTCATCACTGCGAGCCGCCCGCGAGGGCCGCCTTTGGGCAATGGATGGCCATCACCTCTTGAATCGCCCAGGTCCCCGGCTCGTTGATTCGCTCGAAGTGATGGCGGAACTCCTGAACCCGGGCACCTTCCGGTTCGATGCCAGAGAGCGCTTCGCCCGAAACATTCGGCTCGAATGACGCGCGCTGCTCATGGTGCCGTTTGCAGCCCGAACGGCCGGTCGGGCACGGGCATCCGGATGACGAGGTCGCATTCGTCAGGCTTCACGAGCTGTTTTTCTTCCTTCCACTCACCGTTCACAATCTCCCCGTCCTCATCGTTGCCGCCGTCATAAAGACCATTGCGGCCGACGCTCGCCAGGAGATAACCGCTGCCTCTCCGCTCATAGATGAAAGGCCTTTCTGAGAATGGGTCAAGCGGAATCGTCGCGAGATACTGTGGCACAAGCTCATCGAGCTGCTCAGGGTACATGCTTGCCTCGTCTCTCTGGTCGAGCCGCCACTCGGCGAGGGCGACCGCCGTTCGGGCCAGATCGTCAAGCGCCTGGGTGCGCACATGTGGGCCCGTCCAGATAGTGACGCCGAACGCGTCCTCAGTCACGCTCTCGCCGACGGCCGCCGTCCGATATCCACGGCTGAGAAAGAGCATGAATCTCTGAGACCATTCGCTCCGATCGCGATGCGCCGCCACACGAGTGTCATCGAGTCGCTCGAGCGCTGCGACACGCTCTCCATGGGTGCGAAGCTGCAAGGCGGCATCGATCTGATCAAAGTTGTCATTGACGCACTTCAACAGCGAATTCCAGTCGAGGCTTGTGCGGATGAGAAGGGTGCTATCTCCCGTCAGCACTTCGCCGAGTGTTTCGGCCCGGCCGTGACGCCCGCCAGACGCTCGCCGAGCCGCGAAGACCAGCATGTCGAGCACAAACATCCGCTCGGCGACGACCGTATCACGCGGCGAGGAGGGTGCACCTCTCGCGTCCAAGTCCTCGCCTATTTCCGTCAGCACATCCCGCGGCAAATCGGGATCGGCTAGCAAGTAGATCGTGAGAACTTTGTTCGCAGTCGACTGGATTGCCGACGCCACGAGTTGGGTCACGAGAAACTGCGGGCCGCCGTCGGGTGCGACAAACAGCATGCCGAGTCGGGTGGCCGCACGAACGTCATGCCAAGCGTCACGATGTCGCCCCTCGCCGATGTGCCACATCGCCCGACAGAGAAGTATCTGAGTGACTCGGCGGGCTTCAAGGAGTGAAAATGGTGTCCACGAATCCCACATGCTTGCATTGGGAGCGTGAACGACCGGCATCGAGTACCAAAATTTTGGCAACAGCGAGGCTGCTACGAGCTGGTCAATCTTCGTCTCGTTCTTCTGGAGCCAGGCTTCAAGCTCGGGGAGGTTTTCGCCTGTCCACGGCCGTTCCTGCGCCGCGTCGAACATCTCGCTGGTGACCTTTGAAGTGGCGTCTTTATGCGGGGCACGGAGTGGTTCGCTAGGCGGCTCATTCGGAATGCCGATCGCCGCGCAGACGTTTGGCAGGTCAGCACGATCAATCCCGAGCGGCCAGCAGACCTGGAGCAACGCGGCCGCTGCGTTTTCTTCCGGCGGCGGCGCGGGACCGGCCATCGCAAGGAGCGCCGCGCGGTAGTCAGGCAGACCGTCCGCAGCAAGCGGCTCGGTGATGCACGTCGTCTCGCGAGAAATCCGGATCGCTGCCTCGGGGCCGAAGAGCCCCCAGAGCAGGAACGCGATCGCCATCGCGACAATGCCTGCCGTGATCCAGCGAATGTCGAGCCACCACCGGTGGCGTGCTGCGGTACCTGGCGACGGTGCGTGATTCCCCTCGCCGCTCTTCATGGCATCACTCGAAGAACCGGCGGACCACCCTTTGCTCAGCCGGGAGCAGGGCGTCGATCGTGACCGAGGTGCCGCCGTCCCCTTCCTTCGCAGTGCCTCCTGCCGTCGGGCCGGTGTAGGCCGTCTCGTCGATGTCATGCTCGCCGTCGATGACTGCCAGGAGCTCATCGGGCGCGGCCCGCTCGGCATCAAGTGCCTGATTCACCCTCTCCTTGCGGGCCGTGTTGAGATTGTTTTCCTCGCCGAGCTTCAGCTCCGCGTCAGCACGGCCCCGCTGAATACCTCCCACGCCCGGCACGCCAAGCATCGCGAGGGCGTCGAGATCGAGCTCGGGCGACTCAGCCAACGCTCGCAGCAACAGCTCGCGATTCGCGCCGAGCTTGTCACAGAGCCCCTGGCACTCGCCCGGTGTTAGGTCAGTAAGTTCTCGTCCCTGCAACTCCCGCAAAAGCTCCGCCAGATCACCAGGTGGCTTGAACCCACCCATTTCGAGTGCGAGGGCCGCGAGCTTCAGGTCCTTGGCAAGGGCATCCCGCAGATCCTGCGGCACGGCATCAGTCATTTCGCGAAGCTGGGCCGCGGCCGCCTCGGCCTGAGCGAGGTTCTCCATGAGCGCCTGGAGCTCGGCCGCGGTCTGCTCCTTGAGCGTGCCGGCCGCTTCCAGACTCGCATGTTCGTACCAGTCTTCCGTGGGCCGCTCCATCAACTCGGCGATGCGATCCCGGACACGTTCGACCGATCGCTCATCGACAGCCTCTTCTCGTCGAAGTGCATCCATCCATTGTTCGACGACCCGCGCGTCTGGCGGCTTTTCGATCGCGTAGGTCTTGGCAGCATTCGGATCCGTGATCGGCACACGGGCCGCGAGCATGAGCAAGACGCCCAGCATCACAATCCACCCAACCGGCTGCTGCCACCGCCATCGCACCGGCCACCTGAAAGCCGCATCGGACGGCCGACTCGGCCACGACCCGACGCCCGCACTCGCCGCGGTGAGCCTCGCCTTGAGGCCAAGAGACTCTTCGAGCCGCACGCGAGCCGAGGCCATGGTTTCAAACCGACTTCGGCCCCGCCACCAGGCGATCCCTGCTGCTGCGACGAGGGCCACGGCAAGCGCGAACCACACCCAAACAGATGGCCAGCCACGCCACCGTGCCAAGAGCATCGCGAACATGCCGACGAGGCCGATCGCCACGGCCATCGGCATCCACGCGGCCAGCCACCAGCCGGCGTTGATCTCGCGGGCCAGCCGAACCGTCGCCGACTGCCAGAACCGTCCCTTGGCCGCGGTGATTTCTCGATCAACGCTGTCCTGGCTGTCCGCAGAATGAAACCGATCAAAGCCGCTGGGCATGGAGGTGCCCTCCCGGATGCGAGACGCCGAGCCGATCATCGACCAGGCCTTATGATAGCCCACTTGTGACGGTGGTGCCGTCCTGCCAGCCTGCGTGAAACCACGGCCAGATTACACGAGTCCCGATGCCCTTCCCAAGCTCCCAAACTCCGCCGATCCTTCCCAACAGGCCGCTCGCTGCCTGGCTCGCCGGGCGAATCGACTGGCCTCACTATTCGGCCCTCGCGGAACGGCTCGCGGGCGAGACCACTACAGGCATCCGCCAACCGACACTTCTCGTGTTTGAGCTCGAGCCCGCCATTACGATCGGGAGGCATGGCTCGAGGGCCGACGTGGCCCTCGGCGACGACGAGCTCGCCTCGCGTCAGCTTCCTGTGCGGTTCACCGGTCGCGGTGGCGGCGCCGTCCTTCATGCCCCGGGCCAGGTCTGCGTATCGCTCTTTGCGTCGATGGCCGACCTCGGCCTCGGCGAACATGACGTTGGCGAATACCTCGAGCGATTCGAGCGAGGCCTCGCTGCGGCGATGCTCGCGCTCAAGGCCGGATCAATCCGGCATCCGGGCACGCCTGGAATTTTTGGACGGACTGGACTCTTGGCTGCCGTGGGTATCGCCGTGCGACGTGGTGGCGTTGCCCACGGGGCGTTTGTGAATGTCTCGCCGGCGCTCGAGCTCTTTCCTCGCGTGACGAGCCTGCGGCTGCCGTCACCTCATGGCGACGCCGCGCCGATGACGATGAGCTCCGTCGAAGCCGACATCCAGCGACGGGTTCGCCTCCAGGATGCCCGTACATCGCTCATTGAGTCGATCGCCGAGGCTTTTGCGTTCGGGAGTGATGCACTCCATATTCATGCAGGATTTCCCATTGCCCCTGCCGCCCTTCGCCCACGCCCCACGGAGCCCATGAGCCGTGTCGGATAATTCTTCAGTGGTGTCGCTTCCAATCATCTCGCTCGACGCTCCGCCGCCGCCGGCCCGTCGTCTGCCCCCCTGGCTGCGCCAAAACCTCGCACCAGGCGGTGGCCTCGGTGAAACCGCGTCACTCATCGCAGAGCTCGGTCTCGAGACCGTGTGCTCATCAGCAAAATGTCCCAACAGGCTCGAATGCTGGTCGCAGCGAACTGCCACATTCATGATCCTCGGCAATGTCTGCACGAGGCCGTGTGGTTTCTGTTCGGTACCGCGAGGCAAGACCGAGGAGCTTGAAGGGGACGAGCCTGAGCGAGTCGCCGAAGCAGCCAAGCGACTCGGGCTCAAGCACGTCGTCATCACGAGCGTCACTCGCGACGATCTGCCCGACGGCGGTGCGGAACATTTTTGCCGCACGGTCGAAGCGGTGCGTGCTGCAACATCCGCGACGATCGAGGTGCTCGTGCCCGACTTCATCGGCAAAGACGGCGCCCTCGAACGGCTCATGGAATCTCGCCCTGAAGTGTTCAATCACAACACCGAAACCGTGCCACGCCTCTATCGCACCGTCCGTGGCCGCAAAAGTGTCTATGACTGGACACTCGAACTCTTGGCGCGAGCCAAGCGGCTCATGCCCGATATCAAAACCAAAAGCGGCCTCATGCTCGGCCTCGGCGAGACCCGCGAGGAACTGCTCGACGTCTTCGCCGATCTGCTCGACCACGACGTGGATTACCTCACACTCGGGCAGTACCTCCAGCCCACGCTCGACTCGCTCCCGGTCGACCGCTACGTGCCGCCCGAGGAGTTCGACGAGCTCGGCGGCATTGCCCGTTCGCTCGGTTTCCGGAAAGTGGCCAGTGGGCCCCTGGTGCGGTCGAGCTACCACGCCCGCGACATGGCGGAGGACGGCCTTTCCGTCCGGTGACCCGCACAGAAAACTGCCACTTTCGGAGGTAGTATCGATGGAAGGCTCGTTTGTCTCCCTCGATCGCTGCCACCATGTCGATTGCATCTATTCCAAGCCGAACGGAATGGTCGGCCATCCCGGCCCGTCTCAGCGGCGTCCCCGAGACGCTCATGATCCCGCTCGGGATGCGGGCGGCCGAATCGAAGCGGCCCGATTCGATCGTCTGCGACCCGACAGCCGAGCGGATCGTCGCCACTGTTGACTACGACTTCAGCCCGTTTCGCGGCGCATGGATTACGCAGGTCGATATCGCCGTTCGGACGGAGATCATCGACGAGATAGTGCGATCGCTCCTCGAGCAGCATCCGCGGCTTGTGGTCGCCAACCTGGGCGCTGGGCTCGATGGCCGGTTTGACCGGCTCGACAACGGCCGCGTGCGATGGTTCGACATCGATCTCCCAGAGGTGATCGCTCTCCGGCGACGGTTCTTCGATGAGACCGACCGACGCCACTTCATTCCGCGATCACTCCTTGATTTTGAATGGGTCGACGAGCTCGACCGCCAGCCCGATGAGCAGGTGCTCGTCATCGCCGAAGGCGTGCTCCACTACTTCCCAGAACCCGACGTGCGACGGCTGTTCACCCAGATCGCCGACCGTCTCCCAGGCGCCGACTGCGTCGTTCACACGACGTCGCCAGCGTGTGTTCGGCATCACTCGCAAAACCGAATCTTCCGCACGTTCCGCGCCCCGTTCGCCTGGGGCGTTGCTTCGGCACGCGAACTGACAGCCTGGGATCCACGCATCGAGTTTGTCACCGAAGAGGCCTTCGTCGATCGGCATTCAGCGCGGTGGCGATGGCTTCGATTCGCCAAGGCCATTCCGTTCGTAGGCACCGAGCTTCGCGCCTCGATGAAAGTCGCTCACCTCCGGTGTCGCTCATGAACGTCGCCACACTCACCGCCTGCGACCTCGCACCGCCTTCACCGGAGGCACTCGCCACATTCTGGACCGACCAGCAAACCCTGCTTGCCGATCTTCTTGCGCCGGCCGTTCCCGCTGGTTCATTAGTCGCCCTGCTCGATTATCCCGTGCATGGCAACACCGGCGACCACCTCATCCTGCTCGGCACGGAGCAATGGCTCCGCTCGATCGATGCCCATGTCGTGGGCCGCTGGCATTGCGACAATTTCACGTTTCCAAAACTCCCCGCCGACACGATTCTCCTCTGTCAGGGGGGCGGCAATTTCGGTGATATCTACCGCTTCCAGCGATTTCGCGAACGGGTGGTCGAGGCCTACCCCCGTCACCGCGTTGTCATGCTCCCGCAGACGATCCACTTCCGTGACCCGGCGCGGCTTCGCCGGTCTGCGGCGGCTCTCGCAAAGCATCCCGATCTCTGGCTCTTTGTCCGCGACCGTCGCAGCCTGGCGATCGCGAACGATGGCTTTGCGAATGCCAAGCCACAGCTTGCGCCCGACATGGCAGCGTTTCTATTTCCGTGTCAGGACGTTCTTGCCTGCGACCTGCCGCGCACGCCGAGCCGCGACACGCTCCACTTCTTCCGCCGCGACGGCGAGCGTGCCCCCACGCCGGCGGCGTTGCGAGCACGAAGCATCGACTGGGACAACATCGACCCCCACCACTACCTCTTCGTACTCGGATCAGTCGCCACCGGCTACCTCTTTGGCAAGGTCATCTCGGCCGACTACGCGAGCCGGTTTTGGCTCGATTTCTGCCGTGGCCGCGTGATCCGGGCCGCACGCACCGTGGCCGACCATCACATGGTGATCACCAACCGCATGCACTGCCACATTCTCGCCTGCCTGCTCGGCGTGCCGAGCGTGCTCTTGGAGAACTCCTACGGCAAGTGCTCCGCCTACTTTGAGGCATGGCATGCCGAGTTGCCTTTCACGCGGTTCGAGGCAACTCCCGTCGGAGGGCCTGTCACATGACTGCCATCGCACTGGTCGTCCTTGCCGCGGCGGCTGCCCTCATCGTCGGGCAGTGGTGGATTGCGTGCGGCCATGAACGTCGCATCGAGGCGGCGAATGGCGAAGACAAGCCCGAGCTTGCCTGGCCTCCCGCGGCGCTCATTCTCTGCGTGCGGGGCGCCGAGGCCAGCCTTCGCGACTGCCTCGATCGGCTGGCCGCGGTCGAGTATCCCGACATGGAGCTTCATGTCGTGATTGACCATGCGACCGACCCGTCGCTCGATGTCGCCGATGATTGGCAGGAAAACCACCGGTACGTGAAGTGCCACCTTCACCTCCTCTCCGACCGCTCCCCCTATGCAACGCTCAAGTGCAGCGCCGTCGATCAGGCGCTCCGCAGAGTGTCGCGGGGGGTCGAGGTCGTTGTGATCGTAGATGCCGATGCCC
Organism: Pirellulales bacterium; assembly: GCA_041746715.1. GTDB lineage: Bacteria > Planctomycetota > Planctomycetia > Pirellulales > UBA1268 > QWPN01. The sequence goes on from JBGTGN010000169.1 coordinate 26,537, forward strand.
GGGTCTATCCGCAGTGGCTCAAGGATATGGTCCGTCCCTTGGTTGGAACCGCGACGAGCATGGCAACGGGCAACCGGTGGTATGACCCGACGGCCCCTGGGCTCGGATCGCTCATTCGCTTTATCTACAACGCCAACTCCGTGGTCCCGATGCATATCGGCCACATGACCTGGGGAGGCTCGCTCGCATTTCGTCGCGACGTCTTTGCCCATCCGTCGTTCCGTCCCTGCCTGCGAAAATCACCTGCCGAAGATGCCACCGTGCGGGAAGCTGTGAGCACCCGTGGCGAGCAACTCGCCTGCTTGCCTGCGGTCATGCTTCTGACCACCGACGGCATTGGCCTCGGCGCCTGCCTCGCCTTCATCCACCGCCAACTCATTTGGACGCGGCTCTACCATCCCATTTGGCCACTCATCGCCGGCGGCGCGGTGATTTCATACGCGGTCGCGCTGGCGATCACGGCAGCGGCCGTGTGGTCTCTCATGAACGGCCTCGTGTCTGCGGCAATCATGTTCACGTCATCGCTCGTTCTGGCGGCCGTTGGAAATCTCATCGCGATCGAGCGGCTCCATGTCGCGGTGGCCAGGTGCATCGAATCTCGGCAGGGCATCGCTGTGCCGCGGATCGATTGGCCCACGCGGCTGCGGCTTCTCGGCGCCATCCCCCTGGCGCTCCCAGCCTTCTGTCTGGCATCGGTCGCCGCGGCCGTCGCACGCCAGGTCACATGGAGCGGTGTCCGCTACGCCGTGACCGGCCACCACGAGATCGCGCTGGTCGAGTATCGACCCTTTGCATCGCAAGCATCGTCACCGGGCGTCGCCTCGCCATCCCTCGGCCTGTGACTCACCATCGCCCTCACCGGCCACATGGAGAGCCCGCCAACGCGCGACCGTTTACAACGCGTCGCCTTCCTCGAGGCCGTGCTCGAGGAGCTTCTTGCGGAGGGTGTTTCGGTTGATGCCGAGCCTCGCCGCGGCTTTGAGTTGCACGCCGCCGCAGGCTGCGAGCATCTGCGCGATGAGCTCCCGCTCGACGCGGCTCACCACACGGTCAAAGAGCGCGTCGTCACCGGCTGGAGCCGTCGCGAGGCCCTGCTCCACAAGATCGCGGGCCAGGCTGTCGAGGTCGCCACCACGGCCCGGCACAGCCGATCCCGCCGTTTTGCCTCCACGAATCGTCGGTGGCAAAAGGTCGAGCGTCAGTTCGTCGCCCGTGGCCATCACGATGCACCGCTCCACCACGTTTTGCAGCTCGCGAACATTTCCAGGCCAGTGGTACCGCACGAGGGCGTCGAGGGCCTCCTTCTGGATGTGAACGACGTAGCGATCGTTCTGCTCGTTGTAGAGCTCGAGGAAGTGCGTCACGAGGAGCGGAATGTCATCCCGGCGGGACCGCAGCGGCGGCAGCACGATCGGTATGACGTTGAGCCGGTAGTAAAGGTCTTCGCGAAACGATTCCTTTGTGACCTCATCGAGGAGATCACGATTGCTCGCGGCGATCACACGGGTGTCTACCCGGATTGTCTCGGTGTCACCCACCCGCTCAAACTCCCGCTCCTGAAGTACCCGCAAGAGCTTCACCTGGAGGTGAAGCGTGGTGGAGTTGATCTCGTCGAGGAAGATCGTGCCGGTGTGGGCCGCCTCGAAGCGACCCGTGCGATTGGAGACGGCGCCGGTGAAGGCACCGCGGACATGGCCAAAAAGTTCGCTCTCGAGAAGGCTCTCGGAAAGCGCGCCACAGTTGACCCGTACGAACGGCCCCGTGCCACGCGGCGAGAGCTCGTGGATCGCCTTGGCGATGAGCTCCTTGCCGGTGCCGGTCTCGCCGAGCAGGAGGACCGAGGCATTCGAACGAGCCACGAGCCTCGTGGTGGCATAGACCTCAAGCATCGCGGGGCTCGCCCCGATCAGGCCCGCTATGGGGGCTGCCGAGATAGGCTCACTGGCGTGGCCGTTGGGGCGAAGCATTCGATGGAGGAACCCGGGGCTTGGGGCGAAACGTGGGGCGCAACGTGGGGCCCGCCGCCTCAAGGACATCCAAGATGCTGCCGGCCGCACCGCGGGTCGTGTCGTCGGCGGACTCATTGTACCTTGCGTACGCGGTGAGGAGCTGCCGGCTGTCGAGCATGATTCCGAAGCGGTCGACGCTCGCCTCGAAGGCGGACCGGGCCACGAGCCGCAGCGACTCCGGCAGGTCCGCGCGACGGGCCTCCTGCTCGAGGGCTTCCTGGGCTTCAGGCATCGGAAGCGACGCCAGGAGCGAAGCTGCGGGCGAGTAGAGCTCCTCGTGGAGAAGGGCCAGCGTGGCTGTCTCCAAGGCAGGCGATGCGTCCTGCCCTCGGCGGGAGACCCGGCCAAGCAACCCCATGGCCTCACGGGCGCGAGCGAGTCGGGCGGCGGCCGCGGCATTCCGCGAGGCCGGATCGACCGCCGCCG
>JBGTGN010000170.1:0-11574 GCA_041746715.1 Pirellulales bacterium
AGGGCGGCATGACCGCGACACGCTCGACAAGCTCGCGGAGGTCGTCGCGGCTCATCCGGGCAGCGTGCCGCTGCGGCTCGTGCTCGATGTCGATCGTGCCGAGGGGGCAGAGGGCCCGGAGGCGATGCGGGTGATCATGGATACCGACCGCCAGGGTGTCGCCTGGTCGCCGGCCCTGCTAGCGGCCCTTGGAGACCTCCTGGGCCCAGGCTCGGTTCGGGCGACGGTTTCGCTGGGAGGCGGTCGGCGGCGGGAACAGGCCTCCGGATCGGGGCGGCCAAATAGGGCCCCGGCCCGAGTGGGCTAACGGGAGCCCGAGAAAAACGGGCAAAGTCTGCCATTGCCTCGGGGCCAGGGGCGGAATTACCCTCAAAATGCTGGAAGACGGTCCGGAGACCGTCCCCGCCCCCCACTTTTCCCCGTCGTCCACTGGTGAACCCGATGCACACCCTCTCAGGCTCACGATCCATGCTCCTCCGGGGCACTCTCGCCTGTTTTGTCGCCGCCGCTACGCTTCTGCCCGCCGCGGTTTCACGGGCGCAGTTTGGTGGCGGTGCTGGTAGCAACGCCGCCGGCGTCATCGTCGATCCTCAGGGCGTATTGCGATCACAGTCGATTGTTGAGCCCGGGCTCACGAGGGAGCGGCGCGAGGCGGCCCTCGAGGGCGTGCCGGCCGATCTCCGAACCAAGTCGCCGCTTCGGAAGGTCGCGCTCTCGCGGCTCGAAGCTGCTGTCGCAAAGGCCGCTGCGGATGGCCGCGGCATGCCCGACGAAGTTGCGAAGCTCGCCGGCCTCACTCGCGTGCAGTATGTCTTTGTGTACCCGGCAGAGGGAGACACACCCGGTGAGATCGTGATCGCTGGCCCGGCGGAACCGTGGTGCGCCGACGCCACGGGTCGCGTGCGAGGCATGGACACTGGCGCCCCGACGTTGCTGCTCGAGGATCTTGCCACGGCCATTCGTTGCTTCGGTCCCGGTGAGCCTCGGGATCGGCTCGTTGGCTGCTCGATCGATCCGAAGAAGGAGGGCCTCGAGGCGCTTCAGGCGTATCTCCGTCGCACTGGCACCACGAACCCTCGGGCCGATGTCGATTCGCTCGTGCGTGGCATGAAAGACGCGCTCGGCACGCAGGTGGTGAGTGTGCAGGGCGTTTCGCCGGCGAGCCATTTTGCCCACGTGCTTCTGGAAGCCGACTACCGCATGAAGCTCATTGGCATCGGCCTCGAGCCGCCGCCGGTTGCCATGAAGGCATGGATCGACCTGGTGAGTCCCGGTGGCGTTGCCGCCAACGCCCTTCAGCGGTGGTTTTTCGTGCCGGAGTATCAGTGTGTGCGCATCGCCGAAGACGATCTTGCGATCGAGCTGGTGGGCGAGGGCGTGAAGCTTTGTGGAGCCGACGAGGTTGTGATGCCGAATGGCTCGCGGATGTCTTCCACGCGAGCCGATCGAGCGAGCACCACGTTCACCCAGGCCTTCACAAAGCTCTACCCAAAGATCGCCGCCCGCAATCCGGTGTATGCCCAGCTCCGTCACCTCATCGACCTCACTGTCATTGCGGCGTACATGCAGGAGCACGATGCGTATGGAAAGGCCGGCTGGAAGGCCTCGACGCTCCTTGATGAAAAGGCGTATCCGATTGAGACGCGGCCCGTTCCGAAGGAAGTCGAGACCGCGATCAACGCTGTCTGGCGTGGGAACCGCTTGCTGACTCCGATCGGTGGTGGCGTGACGGTCTATCCGCGGCTGGCACTCGATCCGCCGAACCTGCTCATGGACGAGAAGGAAGAAGTGGCAAACGCTCGAACGGCTGCTGCAAAACTCCCCGCCGACGCCTGGTATTGGGACTGATTCCACGCGGCGTCGCAGTGGAGGGGGTCTGCTCGGGGCTGCCCTTTTTTTCTTGGTTGCCAACGCCGTGCGGAACCGCACTCCAGGACATTCTCGCTACGCCCCGCGTTGTCTCGCTACAAACATGGCGTAGTCGCTTGGCGTGTCGATGCCGCGGGCGGCGTGGTCAATCACGCCCACAGCGATCGGCACGCCCGCCTCGAGAAGCCGGAGCTGTTCGAGGCTCTCGTGTGGGGCGAGTCGTGACTCGGGCAGCGCGTCCCAGGCTTCGAGCACCTCGCGGCGATACGCGTAAAGGCCTATGTGTTGCCAGTAGCACGGTGGCTCGGCGGTAAGCAGGGCGTCGCTCCAGTCGCGGGCATATGGCACTGGTGCGCGACTGAAATAGATCGCTCGCCAGCAGCCACGCTCAACCTCACCGGGCACCGGGCCGGGGCTAGCCGACGGCCTGCGCCACGGGGTGAGCACGGCCTTCACGGCCGCGGGATCATCAAGGTCTTCCCGTCGTCGCATGGGTGTCACGACCGTCGACACGCCCGCCTCGGGGCACCGATTCAAAAGCTCGATCACGGCTTCGATCGCGGTGATCGGGAGCTCGGGTTCGTCGCCTTGCACGTTGACGATGATGTCGGCCTTCGGAAGTCGCGGCAGGGCCTCGACGATTCGGGCCGTGCCGCTCGTGGCTTCGGGCGAGGTCATCACTACCTCGCCGCCAAATGCCCGCACGGCGTCGGCGATCTCATTGGAGTCGGTGGCGACCACCACGCTGGCCACGCCGCGGGCCGCGGCGGCGTTTCGCCAGGTGTGCTCCACAAGCGTGCGACCCGTTTCGGCAAGCAGCATCTTGCGTGGAAGCCGCGTACTCGACAGGCGAGCCGGGATGACGACGAGGGGGGCGGATGCCATGAAGTGGGCTTTGGTCCGGGAAGAAAAATGAGCCGTGCGAGCGGCCGCATGCAGACGTCGGCCAGTTGTATATCCGCCCCCCGCTGGTAGCATCAAAAGCGGTTCGGGAGCCGCGAGGATCCCTGAGCCTCCACTCGCCCGAGTGGCGGAATTGGCAGACGCGCAAGATTCAGGTTCTTGTCCAGGTAACTGGGTGGAGGTTCAAGTCCTCTCTCGGGCAATCTCGATTTTTTTGGCGGTACCGGGGCCATTTGCAGGCCACAATCATTCCGGGCAAGCCCGCGTGAACGCTGTGTGCATGTCATGAAAGAAATTCGAGTCACCGACCCGCGGACCCAGGCCGAGGAAGATCGCCGGGCGTGGCGAGAGCGGACTCCGGAGGAGCGGCTCGACGAAGTTGGGCGACTGAGGCTCGAGACCGGGAAATTCCTCTATGAATACCCAGTCCGACTTCGAAGACTTCTTTCGGTTGCTCGAGTCGAATCGCGTTGAGTACATGATCGTCGGGGGCTATGCGGTAGCCTTCCACGGCTATCCGCGGTTCACGAAAGACATCGACACCTTTTTCGCCGCGACGGAAGCAAACGCTGCTCGACTCCGTGACGCTCTGGTTGCTTTCGGCTTTCAGCCGGCGACAGTCACGAACGAGACTCTTCTCAAGGCGGATTCGGTGGTTGCGATTGGCATCGAACCGGCTCGCATCGACCTTCTCAATCAGATCGACGGGGTGACTTTTGGCGAGGCTTTCCGGGGCGTTGTGTGGGGCACATACGGAGAGGTGTCGGTGAACTTCATTGGCCGCGAAGACCTTCTCCGCAACAAGCGAGCCTCCGGCTACGCTCGCGACCTTGGTGACCTCGAGGAACTACTCTGACAGAGCCGTTCAGTTGGATCGCGAAAACGAACCCGAGGGCCGCCGAGAAAAGGCGGCCCGTGGGACCGTAGCTCAGTTGGTTAGAGCATCGGACTTTTAATCCATCGAGGGTTGTCGAGAGACAGGACGGATCGCCCCCCTGTTTTTGAGCACTTTGGTGAGGTCAAGGTCGTGCTTCTTCGTATCGACCGACCAAATACCCACCACGAGGCCCGACAAGTCTTCGCGTTGAGAGCCTCCGTTGAGGCGGGCTACCTTCTGGCCTCAGCCCACGGGCCGGGGGCAGGCCAACTGCTGTTGAAGCGTGAGCCAGTCGCGACCGCTTCCGCCACCGGCGAAAGAAAAGTTGCAAGCGAGTGAACGACAGCGGCAAGATCGCCCGGCGCTTCCGCGAGCCGCGTCTTGCGAGCGAACGCCGACCACTGAGTGTGCTTCGTCGCATCGGCAGCAAACTCTCGAGTGAGCGCCGTCGGCACAGCGATCACTTGCGTTCCGCGATGTCGAAAAGTCGCCTCGATGGCACGAGCGAGCGTCGCCCCGTCAAAATCAAACTGCCGCGACAGCGACCACAGATCAAAGAAATCCTTCATGCGGCTATTGAGCATGCCGAGCTTCGTCATCGCTTCAAATTTCTCGGCAACGACCGTTTCCCGGCTGTAGCCCTTCAGCCGAGGCGCGGGCAGTTCCAAGAGCGTGGGATACTCGGTCATCAATGGATCCGGAATGGTCACGTCTCCAAACCCCACGTCGATCTGCATCGCAAACCGGGCCTTCTCCAGGTACGCAACCGCGTGCCGCGAGCGTGAGACGCGGTACAGAAACCGCTCCATGACGAAGTACTGAAAGACTTCCTGAAACGGCCGTCCGCTGGTCTTGGCTCGTTGCTGCAGTCGCTGCCGAATTGAATGGGCCAGATCCTTCTTGGGCCCTTGGGTCATAGGATCGCCTCCAGATAGGGCTGCATCACTTTCTTCACGCGGCAGACGTCGGCAAAGTGCAGCAGAGCATCGACGTTGTACTTCTTCTGTCGCTGATAAAAACGCACGGCTTCCAAGCACGTGTCGAGTCCGATTCGGCTGCGGTACTTAAAACAGTCGGCCAGCCTTTTTTTTCGCGGCTGTACACTTTGGCGACTATTGGCCCGAGGCGATGGTTCTCGATTCCCTCGGAAAATGCCTTGCCACTGAATCGAAAGCTTGCAATCGGCGGGTGATCGATTCGCGGCGGCTCGGCGTTCCGTGGAATGGCCACATAGACTTCATGTGGAATTTGCGTGGTGAGTTCGTGGAACGCGAGCGCAGAGATCAGGCAGATGACGCCCTGCGGTACTTTGGCGGCAACGACCGTGAGATCAGGATTGGGGAGCGGTTCAGCGTCGGCGAGACGGTATAGTCCCCTACTCAGCCGCTCCAGTGTCCCATTCGCCAGCATCCGCTCGATGGTGCCCCGCGTGATCCCAGCGCGCAGCGCATCGGCCAGACGGAGCATGCCCGCACGTTTTCTGAACGCGGCGAGCGCTTTCTTTTCAGCGGGTGAGATGGTTTTGGGGGCCGTGGTCGCCATAAGTCAATATACCTCCCGATATGTCTTTCTGGTGGTATTTGGACTTGAAGTGCGTGCGATGGTCAAGCGAAGCCAAAGGGAACTGCGGACGCGGCTGTGGAACGCAATTCCTCTCGCTTCAACTGAGCATCGACAGGAACCGAACACGTCGGTCGATTGAGAACCCATCGAGTCGTCCAGCGGTCAAAGCCGAGACCTTGGTTTGGTCGATACCGAGCAGCCTGCCGGCGGTAGCTTGGGTCAAACGCCTGTCCTTGATGATCGGAGAAATTCGGGCAGCAAGCTTGGCCTTGGCGAGATGCGCGTCGGCATCGGTGATCTTAAGGTCCGCGAAGACTTTGCCGCTTCCTGTCCGAATGGGATGTTGTGTTGCCATGCGACGTACTCCCGCTAGCCATACTCCATCATTCATTTCAGAGACGCTCATGGCTTCCACACGAGCGCAGCTTGCAAACGGGCGTCGAAGAGAACGGATTTCCGATGTCCTCTGATCGTGATTTTTGCTTGTTTCGCCGGGAGAAAAGCAAAGGTTGCTCGGGTTCGGCCACGCGTTAGGATGGCCCGTGGGACCGTAGCTCAGTTGGTTAGAGCATCGGACTTTTAATCCAACGAAGTTCTCGACGAGCTTCGTTGGAACGTGCCTTTTTTCAGGCACTTCGGTGATTCAGCAACCCGCTTGGATTGCTGCGCCTACCAAATACCTACCACGAGCCCGTGCTCACCGTGGGTGAGCCTTGGGGAATTTCTGCTCGGTTCGCTTAGGGCAATCGCTCGGTCATTGGAAGCCAAAACGTTGTGAATCGATCCGCCGTCGCAAGCTCGATCTACGGCAGAGCAACTCGCTTCTGAACCACGAACCCCAGTGTTCTGACGGCCCGCGTCTGGCTGACAACGGTGGGGCCAGCCACACCCGCCCGGGCTCCTCGCCGAACCTCTCATTCCCTGACAGCTCCGTTAGGGTCGCCGATTTCCGCCAAGGGAAGGCATGTCCGTAGTGAGCCTTTGGCGAGCACTGTGGGCTGTTTTATCTTCTCTCGCTTGCGGCTACATTGCTCCGAGTTGCCCCTGGGCAGGGGTTATGCGGCGAAGGCCGCGAAACCTCTTTGACCCGTTCCCAACTCCCTTTTTTCCAAACGAGCCAGCATCGTGCGAACCTCCTTGAAGTCCTGGGCCAGCAAGTTTTCCCGCAGCAACCGTCGGTGTAAGCCTTCGCGCGGCCGACGGACGGTGAGTCGTCGGTTCGCCGGCGTGGAGCTACTCGAAGGCCGGCACATGATGGCCGTCGTCGCCTCGTTCACGGGCAACCAACTCAGCGTCGTTGGTGATTCGGCGGCGGACACCGTTGTATTGAGCACCGTTGATGTGGGTGGCGTGGCACAGGTCACAGTGAACGGCCAGTCAGTTGGCGCTGGCGTCGCTGCATCCGCCGTCACGTCGATCTTCGCCAATCTCGGCGGCGGCAACGACACGATGAATCTCTCCACACTTGACCTCACAAAGTTTAGCGGGCTCACGGATGGCTCGATCGAGATTCGCGGTGGTGCTGGCAACGACACATTGGTTGGTTCGCCCCTCGCGGACATTCTCAAGGGTGAGGACGGAAACGATTCCCTCACTGGCGGGGCCGGCAATGACCAGCTTATCGGTGGAAATGGCAACGACACGCTCATTGGCGGTGCTGGAGACGACACTCTCGACGGCGGCGCCGGGGACGACGTGTACTCGTTCTCCGGATCGACGGACCTCGGATCAGACACCATCGTCCAGGCCGCTAGCGGCAATCTGGACACACTCGGCTTCGGAAGCCTCGGCGGTGCGATCGTCATCGATATTTCGATGACGACCCCACAGGTGGTACGTGCGGGGTTGCTCACGCTAACGCTTAGCGATGGCGCAGGCATCGACAACGTCCAGGGCACGGCCTACGACGATGTGATCCTTGGAAACGCCGGTGGCAACAGCCTCATGGGCAATGGTGGCAACGACTACCTGTGGGGCCGGGGTGGCAATGACTGGTTGGATGGTGGATCCGGGAACGACACCCTTTACGGTGGTGATGGCAACGACACCCTTCTGGGCAAGGGCGGGAACGACTCCCTCTACGGCCATGCGGGTGACGACACCCTCAATGGAAATGAGGGCAATGACTATCTGTCCGGGGACGAGGGGGACGATGCATATGTCGTCACCAACTACGGTACCAAGACGATCGGCGCCGCAGCTAGTACCGACAACGACCGCCTCGACCTTGCCGGCAATGCGCCAGCCGCCGCTCTCGACCTGTCGTTGACCAGTGTCCAGGCCGTTGCGACATCGCTGTGGGTGCGGTTCACTGAAGCAGATGCGGTGAGTTGGGTTCCCGGTGCGGGTGATAACGGAAAGCATGCAGGGGAACTTTATGATGGAGGTTACTACACCGTCCCTGGTGTGGAGGGTACAACCACCACGCTCTCGTTCACGTACGGTGGGGCGGTAGCGGCCTACCATAACCCGGTGTACGTCTACGACGCCGATGCTTTGCAGCCAGGGCAGCATCCAAGCGGTGAGTACCTGTTCACAGGCAATGAAACCGCCGAGGGAGCAGTTGTACCCAAGTCATACCCGGCCGGTACGAAGCTAGGATTCTACATCTTGCAAGACGGCGTCGACGGATTCAATGGTGGAGCACGCACTCGCTTTTACTCTGAAAACGCCAAGAACACGAAAGACCAAAATGCTGAGGAACGCCAGCATGTGCGAGCATATGACCTCACTCCCACGGTACTTCAATTGTCATGGGAAGATCTGTTCTACGTGTTGCCAAATCCCGGGGGCTATCGAGACACAGACTTCAATGACTTGTGGATGGGCATAGAAGTGGGGGACTACACCCCCGTCGATTTGGATGTTGATAGCGACAACATCGGAGGGTTGGAGCGCTCGCCCGGTGAGGACGGCATTGAAGACGATGCGGCCAAGCCCGGCGTTATCGTCGCTGTTGGAGGAGAGCGGGCGAAAATGGTCGTTGAGGTCGCCTCCGGCACAACGGCGCAGTTGACGCTCGCGAACGGCGATGACAAAGTGACTGTCTGGTCTGCGCCGACGAACGGCAGTCAGGTCCTGGTCAACGGCTCGATCATTCTCGCGGCGCAGCCATCGCCAGGACTTGCTTCGACGAAGTGGACGTATTGGATTGAGGCGAATGACCCTAGCCAGCAACTGGCTGACATCGCATTCACGCTGACCCCATTGGGCGGGGATTCCGGTTCGGGATTGATTGAAACTGTCCTTGCCACCGCTGCCGCCGTCGACCTTGATATTGATAGCGACAACGTCGGTGGGCTACAGAGGAGCCTGGGGGAAGACGCGATTGAAGACATTCAGAATGTGGACGCCACGCCAGGGTTAATTCTTCAGGTTCGTGACTGGGATAGCGATGGAGATGGGATTGCTAATTGGGCCGATGGATTCAATGTCCTCGGCTCGGACTCCGGCGATGATGACGACTCAGGGGACGACGCCTTCGCGCCTCTGGTCTTCACTATTCCTGATTGGCTGTACTCTCCGAGCGCCACGCTGAGTATTTCTTATTCCGCATCCAATCCAACGCTGGACACATTAGGTGCGTACTTCGATTCCGGGCATAGACCAAATGGTGGGCTCCTCCGAATTTGGTCAGCGGATGCCTCCAGTCCAAGAAGCGGCCTTCCTGTGTACGCTGGTGGCAACTTTGTCGAGCCTTCCGACGTAACTCAAACAGCTCGTACACTCGCGGAACTTGGATTTCGCGCCGGTGACAACATTCTGTTTGTAGAAGCAATCCGCGAAAGCGCCCTAGTTGGGCAAAATGCAATCTCGTTTCAGCTAACACCTTTTCTTTCCGGGGAGCTGGCCGACTTTAGCCTAAAGGATACTGTCCGCATCACTACTACACGTATTGAACTTTTGGCGGACAACCGTGACGGTAGCGAGCCCTTCCCGAGGGGTGGTATCACCCTGACCCGAATGCCAGACGCCCATGCTGGGCTGTCCGGGCTGATTCCAGAGCTAGCGCAGGTATACAACGTTAAGGTCTACGATCCTCGGTCCTCGGAGGCGGTCAATACCGTTTTCGTCGATGACCACGCGATGTCGCTTGTGCCCGCGGGCACTGCACAGTATGTGACGCAATCCGCTTTCATAGCGGTGCCACAAACAGACGCAAGCCTGGTGCTGGCAAATGCGCCAGTTCTTGGGCTTATCGAAGGGCAGGTCCGGCCATCAGATATTATCGGCAATGCAGAGTTGGTGTACGCAACTGGGCAGGCGATTAGCATCAGTTACCCAAATGGGAAGACCGATTCATCGACAATCACACCAAAGGCGTTGGAGGCGGCCAGCGCGCTTTTTCGAGACGCTGCCGAAACAGTGGCCAATGGCATGGCTAATTTTGATGCGACCATTCCGAGCCCCATCGACGGCCAGGTCTACGCCAGAAATTTTTCAGGTGCCTATGGTTTTGAGTTCGAGAAGCGCATTCATGCACACTTCGCCCAGCTGGCCGGGGGCGGCAACGCATTGGCGGGTCAATTCTTGAAAGGTATTTTGGTCGACAACACAACTCTCAGGGTGCTCGACCAGGCCGAAGCAGTAGGGGACTACACGCAGGTCGATGTATTGTTCGTGAAAGCCGGTTACACGCCGGCCGTGGGAGTCGATCTGGATCCCAACCAAGTGTTGGTATTCGAGGTGAAGACTTCGGCCTCAGGTGCGCCTAGTAGGGCCCAGCTTGGCAAGCTGTCCAGGCTATCGACCAGAGAGGTGATCAGCATCCATTCAAAATGGCGGTACCTTGCGGACGGACTTGGTGGTTTTCAGGTCGCTACCAACCCGCGATTTACTACGTGGCTAAAGGCCTGGAACGCTCTCGGCGAAGTACTTCCCCATACTGCGACGGCCATTATGGGGCTTACGGTGGCTGTTCGATCCATGTCTGCTGAGGCGGTCGAAACGGAAGATCGCCTTTTGGACGAAATGGAAGTCATTGTTACGAAATACGAAGCAGCTCGTGGAAATGCTGCGCGTAGGATAGACCTACGTTATGGGTTCTTCCGGGAATTTCGTGGCACTTCCCTGGTCGTTTCTGGGCCTTTGATGGCGTAGATTGCGGGGATGGAAACACTCTCTGCCCACTATGCCCGTCTGCTCGGAATCGATGAGTCCTGGCGCGTGGAATCTGTCGATCTCCGGCTCGAAGAGCGGCGTGTCGAGATTCGTCTCGGGCATGTCGGTTCTGGCGTATTGTGCCCTGAATGCGGCCATGCGTGCGGCCTCGCCGACCACGCTGAAGAGCGGCGGTGGCGGCACCTTGACACCATGCAGTTCACCACGGAGTTGGTGGCTCGTCTCCCTCGGTGTCGCTGCCCGGAGCATGGCGTGAAAACGATCGTGCCTCCCTGGGCCGGAAAGCACTCCCGGTTCACGCTCCTCTTCGAAGCCTTTGCCATCGAAGTCCTCCAGGCCTGCCGCACGGTGAGGGCCGCTGCTGATCTGCTCGGACTGTCCTGGGATGCCGCACAGACGATCATGGAGCGAGCCGTTGATCGGGGGCTCCAGCGGCGCGAGACAACTCCCGTTGTGCATCTCGGCATCGACGAAAAGAGTTTTGGAAAAGGGCATGATTACATCACCGTCCTCACCGATATCGACGGCTCCCGTGTTCTCGAGGTGGCTCCCGAGCGAACCCAGGCTGCTGCGGAGGCTGTCTTGCAGTCCTTGACCGTTGAGCAGCGGCAGGAGGTCCAAGCCGTCGCGGCCGACATGCTGCCGGCCTACGCCGAGGCGGTGGCTCGGCAGACTCCGCAAGCCGACCTCGTGCACGACAAGTTCCATGTCGCGAAGCATCTCGGAGAAGCGGTTGACCAGGTGCGACGGGCTGAAAACAAAGCCCTCCAAGCCCAAGACGATGACCGACTCAAGGGGACGCGGCAGCTCTGGCTCTTCAGGGAATCGAACCTCTCCCCTGGCCAGCGGCGCCGATTCGAGGCCATCAAGCACAGCGGCCTGAAGACAGCACGAGCATGGGCGATCAAAGAGGAGTTCCGCTGGTTCTGGCGGTACGTGTACCAGACGAGTGCCCACGAGTTCTTCGACCAGTGGTATGCCTGGGGCGTGCGATGCAGGCTTCGGCCGATGGTCAGAGTGGCCAAGATGCTCAAGCGTCATCTGCCGAACCTCTTGAGCTACTTCCATCATCGGATCACGAACGCCACGAGCGAAGGCTTCAACAGCGTCATCCAGGCACTGAAGTACGCGGCACGCGGGTTCCGATCCTTCAAGAACTACCGAACTCGGATCCTGTTCTTCTGCGGAAGACTCGACCTCAGACCGAAGCTACCGTGCCACTGAAATCCCGGAAGAACCAC
>JBGTGN010000171.1:0-5999 GCA_041746715.1 Pirellulales bacterium
GGTGTCGATGCCAAGGGGAGAACCATCGGCCTCAGTGAGCAGGCCGTCGTTGTTGGCGTCGAAAAAGACCCGCACTTGTGAGATTGCGTCGCCGTTGGGGTCGGTCACGCCCGTGGCAGTGAGCGTGATTTGGCTTCCGAGAGAGACGGCCTCTGGAGATACCGTGAATCCGGCGATCAGCGGCGGGGCACCCGACATGACTTGCCGCCTCTCGAGTGCCTCAAGCTGGAGGGACCGAACCATCCGGCGACGAGCATGTCTGCCTCCCCTTTCCGAAGTACCAAGCTTGAGACTTCGCCTCGCGGGCCAGGAGATAAACGCCGTGGTGCCTTGAACCACGCACGGAGCGACTTTCGCATACCAAAAGCTCCCCAGCGAAGGCGGATGGAGGGTAATAGACCCGCCATCGAGAACCGCCTTCGCCGGGGGCACGTTATGCCAACCGAGGAACGGTTGTCAAGAAATTGAATGAGAAACTCATGAATGGCCGCATGCGAACGCGGCGATCGCATTGTCCACGTGATGGAGCCCGCGGCGGAAAGCGACCTCCTTCAGCCGTTCGCGGCTGGTTGCCAAGAGGTTGCCGAGCCAGCGGCTCTTCGTGAGGAGTTGCTTCATCCGGGCTTGCCAATACGCCGCGTTCGTTCCAAGCCGCTGTATGATGCTGGCAACTTCTCGGGATAGTTTTGCTTTGCCGGTGCGGCAGACCCGGGCAGTCCAGTCGACGAGCTCCAAGTAGCCGGCGAGTGAGAATCCAGGGAGCATCCCTTCGCGGGCGGACCCCTCGCGGCGCCGATCTTGCATCGGGCAGAGCCAGTGAGATTGCTCGATGTCGCCTTCGATCCATGCGCCTGCGACCGAGGGTACTGATCCTGAAAGTTGGACCGTCGCGATGGCTCCGGTACTTCGTGCGTGATCGACGCGCTGCTTGATTGAGGTGTGGTCGCTTGCTTCCGGCGTAGCCGCGATTCCAGCGGCCACCGGGTTCAAGTCAATGTAGGCGCACGTGGCGAGGAGAGCTTCTTCGTCGAGGATGGCGATCGACTTGTAGCGCGCTTCCCAAAATGTCCCTTTGCAGTTGTCTTGTTTGTTGGCCATGCGGGCCAAAGGCTCTTTGAGGGCCTTCATGAACCAGCCGAGGTCTTGGAGGCGCTCGCGGTACTTCGCGACCCGTGAAGCGTCGTTGCACTGGTCGTTGATCCATGCCTGGAGGGTTCGCGGATCATCCGCATCGAGGTTGGCCGGAGGGTAGACGGTGATCCAGCGGCGCACAACCTCTTCATCGGTCCAGTCGTAGGCCACCCCGGGATCGAGCCGGCACAGGACGTGAAGATGGTTATCCATGATGGCGAAGCCGCATACCGACACGGCGAAGTTCTTGGCCAGAATCTCGAGCCGAGCCTCGATCCACGCCTTGCGGTGCTCAAACCCCTCGCCGCAGAGAAACGCCCGCCTGACACATCGGGAAATGCAGTGGTAGTACCGCGTCAACTCCACATCCACGAGCAATCGCCGGGCCATCGTCATCGCAGGAGCCTCCCGCAGGCATACTGAACGTGCGTATCCTATCGCTCCCGCGGCCACTCGTCAAGAAGATGCATGTTCCTTTGGCCCCTTTGCTCCGGCTTTTGCCGACGCACCCTGTCCTTTTTCTTTTTCTCCACGTGCCACGGAAATCCCTGAAGAACCTGTTTTCAGGGGAAACGGCGAGTTCCGTCCTCAATGATGCCTGTCCTTTTGGCCGCCCTTGGCCGCCCTTGCTACCAGAATCGTGTTTTCCGGCCGAAAACGCCACCTCCCACCACAATGATGCACCACAATGATGCATGTCCTTTTCTTTTCTTTTCTTTGGACCGCGCGGTCACCGCGTTTTCGCTGGGCCGAGAAGTCGTTCCCAACCGCGCCATCGTGGCATGTCCGGCGACGGCTGGCGTTCGGCATTGATAGTCGCGAATCGTTCGCTCACGGCATCACAGGGAGCCACATCGCGACCAGCCTCATCAAGAATGTACAGGTCTTCGAGGGGCGGAAGGCGGACATCCTCTTTTTGCCCCAGGATTCGGAGCGCCTCGTCCGAAATGTATCTCAGACTAGGAAAGGAGATCTCACCGGGACGCTCGACGATGATGGCTGCGATGCGCGCGGCATCCGGGCCGATCAGGTGTTTCGACGTGCATACCGTCGTGCGATTCGCCGCCGACGCGAAAACTTTGGCTGCCTCGATGCTTTCGACGTTGCAGTCACGCGTGAAGAACAGGGGCCCGTCGCACTTCAGCAGAGGCTCCGCGGCTTCACGTTGCGGAAGAGACCCAAGCGCCAAAGGATGGTGGTGGAGAGGCAGTTTCTCGGCCATCTCGAAATCTACGTCGCCCTCAAAATGCAGCGGGCCGTCATACGTGAGCAGTCGCTCGAACACGTCGTGCGGCATCCACTGCCAGCGTGGTGTCGTCACGATTCTCCCATTCGCGACACCGAACGAAAAGGATATCGGAAACCCCGGGAAAAGACTCAGGCCGCCGCGGTGACTCAGAACGGAGTCGACCGTGTGCATCGTCAGCCATTGAGCAGGTATTCCGATGGAGGCACGGCGGGAAAAGAGCGCGGCGACCACAGCGTCGTCCGGTTTCTGTTTCTCAGTGGTGTTCAGTTCGAGCGGTCCCTCGTAGCGTGCGAGGATGCGCGCGACGGGTTCCGAGAGATCCTTTACCCAAAGTTCGAGTCGCCCCCCATGCCGGCTCACAAGAGTCTCGGCCAGCGCGGGCGTGAAACTAATTCCTTTGGTGATGGAAACATCCCCGCACGACTTCGCGTCGGAGTCGGAGCGCGGGAAATCCCCTTCAATCGGCGAGGGCGCGTTCGGTATGCCAAGCGCATTGATGATTCGCTCTGCCCCAACTAAGGGATAGACAAGCAGTTCACCAGCCTGTCGTAGAGCGAGGGGCGCAAGAACCGAGGCGTCGTCCGGTTCGCAAGTGACGTTCTGGACGAAGAACATTTCAGAAGATCGGGCCAACTCCGCAGTCGTATCCATGGTCAGCCGGACTGATACATCTGATGAGCCTAATCTAGCGGTCCACCCGCCTGCCTTGTCGGCGAGGGCACGCGCTCCCGCGGGGCTGAGTGATTCGAGAACGTGTAATTCCAGCATCCCTCTGTGGCCACCCAGCAGTGCAGCCGCCCGGTCGTCGAGTTGCCTCACTTTCCGGAGGCGAAGTTTGCCCTCGTACCGAGCGAGCGAGTGGGCAGCCTCCTCTGATATGGCTTCAATGCCGAGCGACAGACACCGTTTGTTGCCCATGCACAGGGCACGAACCGCCGCCGCAGAAGCGACTCGACAATCAGGAAGCTCAAGAGAACCCCGATGCTGTCCCAGGAGGTCGGCACATTTATCCGACAGTGCCTCAGGGCCGCGCACTATCAGGTAGCCCCGATGACGACTGAGAGCGTGGGCGTACTCCGGCGTGATCTCCGGCAGGTGCAGGGTCAGATTTCCCCGCACGGTGGCAAGGACGCTGACCTCATGAATTGAACGAACCACCTTCTCGCTCAAATGAACGTGGCCCACGAAACCACGAAACTTCTCAATGTCCTCTGGAGTGAGAGGTGTTTCATCCGACTCCATGAAGTCCCCCGGCTCGACAGGCCTCGCATGTCGTGGCTCCAAACCGTGCGCTATGCATGCGAGAGCCGCCACCACAACGAACGCAACCCATGCCGAGACATGACAGTTCATCAAAGACTTCCGTTGGGCTGTTGCATGGAATATCACACAAAAAAGCATGATGTCGGCAAAAGGCCTGCGATCCGCCGCCCGGCCGAAGCCCTCAGTCCCCTCGGCGCGGGCGGTGCTGCGGTCGATAAATCAGGCCCACGCTTATGTCCCAGCCGTCGACGACACCTTCGCTGTACCCCTTGTAGATTGCATCGAGGGCGCTGGGTTTGACCTCAAGTCCAAAGTCCCAATTTTTGAAGATGGGGATGTGCAATTCACCACACACCGCACCGTCGAGCAGTTTATCAACCGCCGGATTAGAGCGAGCATCTGCCAAAATCTCCCTTACGGCCAACGGCCCTTCGACGGAGGCTGCTGCAGCGAACGCGGCTGCAACGTCTTTTGCGCTTTTGGGTGGCTGAGCGTCGAGAATTTCTTTAGCTCGCTTGAGGACACTGTCACTAAACCTCTTGTCATTTTTCTGCAGAGCCCTATCGACCTGGGTCGAGACGGTCTCGGCAATGTTCGGGGGGATTACGAGCGGTTCCGAGCAGAACTTCGGTATCTCCGGCAGCAACGGAGGCTGATGAGGCAATCCTGGCACAGGAGGCACGGGCGTTCTGGGTGGGGCGAACGGGTCAAGTGGAATGAATACAGGCTCCTCCGCCATTCCGCGAGGGTCCACCGCAGATGTAGGACGGCTTCGCACATATCTCGCCAGATTCGGATCGCCCGCGGCGAAGCCGATGGGGTCTTCGCTCGCCCAGCGGCCGATTGACGGCACGTACCAGCGGTTGAGGTTCCACTGGAGCCCTGTCGTGGCGTCCGTGTAGCGGGCGGTGAACTTGAAGTCGCTCGTCACGCTTGGATCGGTTTCGGAGAGCACCTCCCCGAAGCTGTTGTAGACGATGTGGTTTTCGAGCGCTGTCGTGTCCGTGCCGGCGTCGTAGCTGACGATGTCGCGGACGGTATTCAGGTGATCCGTCAGCGGCCATGTGACGTTTCCACTCGAATCTTCGGTGGCGAGAATCTGATCAACCTTTTTGCCCCAAAGCGTGCGAGTCTGGACATTTCCTGAGGCGTCGAGCTTCAGGATCATCTGGTAGCCGTCGTAGATGAAGATGTCTTCGGACGTGGGCGTGGCAGAGGCGTTCAGGAACTCAGTTCGGCCGACGAGCCGGTTGAAGGCGTCGTAGACGTACTCAACCCGCCATTGCTCGGCGTCGGTGTCGTCAAACTGAGTTACCTTTACCAGGCGATTGCGGTGATCCCATTCGAGGTCGCGGTAGTGGCCCGTGGCGATGTCCGTGATCCGGGTGATGTTGCCTTCGGCGTCGTAGTCGTACGTCGAGGTGCCGTCGCTCAGGATGCGGTTGTTGCCGCCCGTCGTGTAGGCAGCGCCGTTGGCCGTGATGCGGTTGCCGTTGTCGTCGTAAACGTAGGCTTCGTCGTCGGACGGGTCGTCACGAGTGGCACCAAGGAGCTGGCCGAGGTCGTCGTGGGTGTAAAATGCGTCTTCTGACGTGTAGACGGAGTTGGTGAACGATGTCATCCGGTTGGCAGCGTCATACGTCCAGCCGTAGCCGGCGAAGACGGTCGTGTCCTGTGCGTGGACGAGTGCCGTGAGCCGGCCGGCGCCGTCGTACCCAAAATCGCTACTCGCCACGAATTGCGTGCCCGCGACGTCAGCGTAGCGGCGAATCTCTTCGAGGCGGCCGTCGGCGAGGTGGGCGAAGTCGATTCGCTTTTCGGCTACGGCGTTGCCGCCGGATTGGCCCTGCTGCGTGATCGCGGTGAGACGGTGGAGGTTGTCGCGGGTGAACTCGTTCTTGAAGTCGGCGGTGGCCCCGATGGTTGCAAAGAGGCTTGTTCGGCGGCTGGCAGCGTCAAACGTTTGGCCAAGCGTGACGGGCTGGGCGAGAGCCGCAAAGTCGAACTGCGACTGAGTCATCCGGCCGAGGAAGTCGTATTCGTACGTGTAGTCAGCCGTGCCGTCACCAATGCCGAGAAGCTGGTTGGCCACGTCGTAGCTGAACGTGAACTCCTTTAGAACCGTTGCGCCGTCCTTCCAGATCTCGGCGGTTTGCCGCTGGAGGTTGTCGTAGGTGAACTGCGTCACCCGGCCGTTGCGATCGGTCCGCTGGATCAGATTGCTTGCGATGTCGTAGACGAAGAACCGGGAGTCACCAAGCTCGTTTTCTTCTTGGATCACGCGATTGAGCGCATCAAAAACCCAGCTTGTCGTGTTGCCCGACGGGTCGGTGAGCGAGAGCCGGTTGCCGACGGC
>JBGTGN010000172.1:0-6127 GCA_041746715.1 Pirellulales bacterium
GAGCCAAGACGCCGTGGCAGGCACTGTCCGCGTGTCCGCAAACGAAGGCCCAAGGCCTACCCACTCATGACGAAACCACGGTCAGTCTTGACGCAAACCCTGGTCGGCAAAGCCGTTGCGCCTTAACTTCATGGCATTCGAGTCTGAATCGTTTTCCATCTCAATGAGAAACGTTAAGGAGATCACGCTTCGTACGATATGTTCTGGCCGTCACTTCGCCGCCGTCGCGGTATGGGTAGACCCGATTTTCAAAAGAAAGTGATCGCTCAATTCATCCCCGGCTCCCGCATCACTCGCCTCGTTCGTCCGTTCGCCGTCCCCTGACTTCGCGAATAAACGCCAGCCCGATCCGCCGAGAGGCACCGACCGGAAGCCCACTGCCGCAAGCTCTCGACCTTGTCGCCTGCGGTCACGGCAACAGGCACGACATTCTGAGCAGCTTGAATCAGCGGCACATCCAACAGCGAAGCCAACCGGCAGCACGACTTGATCTCAGCCCCGGTCCAGTTCGTGTCACCCGGCCTCACCTGTCCAGCGTCGAGTCCATACGCCGACAGGTAGATGCCCCAGATCGCGTCCTTCTGCTCACGCCCGGGAAGATCGACGAAGAACACCCCGTCAAATCTCTCAGCCCTCGCGAACTCTGGCGGCAACTTCGAGGCGTCATTGCAGGTGCCCACGAAAAACACATCAGATTCGTGATCGTTCAGCCACGTGAGCAAGGAGCCGAAGACCCGAGCTGTCACGCCGGAGTCTGTTTGGCCTGACGACGATGCTCCCGCGATGCTTTTTTCCACTTCATCCGCATAGAGCACACATGGAGCCATTGCGTCCGCCAGTTTCAAAGCCGCCCGGACGTTGCTCTCTGACTGACCCACGAGCGAACCGAGCAAGGCACCGACATCGAGGACAACCGTAGGCCGACCCGTTTCGTTGCCGAGTGCTTTTGCGAACTGGCTCTTGCCGCAACCAGGAGGAGACAGGAGCAGGACACCTCGGGGCTTGGGTGCAGAGCTGGTCTTCGACTCACCCTGCCTCCTCATCGCCCGCAGACAGAACGCCTTGAGGTTTTCCAGGCCGCCGAGTTGTTGGAAGTTCTCGGTTCCGCGATGAAGCGAAACCAGGCCGCTCTTTTTTAGCTGTTGGCTCTTCAGCTCCCACATGGTCTCCGGTTCGAGGGTGCCGTGTCTGACCAGCGAGAGCGAAAAGGCGTTCTCCGCTTCGCTCCGGGTAAGCCCTGCGGCAGCTTCGATCACGCGGGGGAGATTTTCAGCGGTCGGGAGTTCGCCTGGTTCCGTTGCGACTTCCCGAGCGATCCATTCGAGCTGTGCGTGGTCCGGAAGTTCATGGTCGACAACGGTGAACAGCTTTTCGAGCTCTGCGGGAATCTGGATGACCGGAGCCAGCACGACCACAAAACATCGACTGCTCTTTCCGGAGTGAATCTGCCGCACGAGAGCCTGGATGATCTCAGTGGCTCCCAAGAACCGGTGCAGGCTTTCAAAGACCACGAGGGTTGTTGCGGCACCGATTGAGACTTGTGGAAGAGCCCGGATGACAGCGAGCGGATCCTGGGTATCGGTCACGCCAGGAAGTTCGACGGGCTCAAGCGGGAACGTCATGCCGCGGTCGCAATCCCAGGTCGCAAGACGCCAGGTTTCAGAGCGGCAAAGGGCGGTCAGTTCTCGGGTCGCTTCGGCGGGTTCCTGGGTTTGGAGCCAGATCGCCGAGAAAGCTGCTTGGACGAGTTCGCGAAGGTTGGAGGTGAGCGTGGGCGTGGTGGTGGGTTCTCGGGTTGTCGTGTTGGGTTTGGGTTTTGGCATAGATATCTATCGGGGTTTGGGGGTGGTTGGGCGTGTTGCGTTATGCCGCTTTGGCGCCTGCGGTTCTCCAAGGGTGAGCCGGGTCTGAACGGCACCCAGATTTCCGTAGAGGGCTGGAGAGGAATTTCTTGAAACGAGGCTGACGTGATTTCGCTTGACGCCTTGGTCACGACCCTTGAGTTGGCGATTAGCCCGGTGATCCTTATCTCGGGTGTCGGCTTGCTGCTCCTATCAATGAACAGCAGGATCGCCCGCGTCATTGATCGGGCCCGTTTCGTGGCAGCGGCGTGCGAGGCTGCCGAAGGTGATGAACGCGAAGTCTGTTACGCGAAGCTGGGCGTTCTTTCCCGGCGAGCGAAAATCCTGCGGCTGAGCATGACCCTGGCGACCCTCAGCGTGCTCTTCGTCGCCGTCCTGGTCGTTCTGCTCTTCTGCGGGGCTCTGTTCCAGTTCGAGATCGCGAGCCTGGTCATCGCACTTTTTGTGGGGTGTATGTGCTCACTGATTGGCTCGCTGGTGCTCTTCATTGCGGACGTGAATCTGTCGCTCCAGGCATTGTGGTTGGACATGCCAGTTACGAACGAGAACCGGCATCCGACGAGAATGGGTGTGCGTGCGACGAGGGCCAAGGACCAGACGAAGAGAAAAAACCGCAGGGCTGTCGTCGGGAGCCAGCGTCTTTCCGCCTACACCCCGATCTCTTCCCGTCGTCCCAGCATCCACGGCTCCGGGTGAATCTTCCCCAACCATTCGGCAACGGTCGGAATCCTGCCAAGGTCTTCGATGACGTGCTGCTCCCCGATGAACCGCACGGGGAGAACGCGGCCGGTCGAGAGGGTGAGTGTGGTGCCAAACAGAGCCTCCAACATGAAGATGCCCTCGCTGTGATGCCGTAGGGCCCGGTGCCGAAAGTCCGCCATGTGGCTTTTTGAGGCGTCCAGAAACTCGTGGTACTTGAGGTACTCGTCAGGCTCGCCACCGTACTTGCGGGACGAGCTGACGGCATGGTGATACGCGTGGGCCATCAGAGCACGTACTCCTGGGTGCTGTCGTTGTGCTGGACGAAGTTCTCCTGGTGTTCGAGCGTGACCGTGCCTGCCTGAACGTCGATCCGGATCTCGCCTTGGCCGCCGTCGTTGACTTCGAAACCAGCGGGCAAGAAGTCATGGAGCACGTCGTTGAGTGAGCGGGCCTTGGCAGATCGAGACTCCGGCACCGTCATGAGCTTGTTCTGGGCATCGAAATACTCAACTGTCTCGATGCAGCCAGAGTCGCCGTAGCCTGAGTAGCGGGATTCCACGGTCGCGACTCCCTGCTTCTTGAGCCGTGGGATGATCGTGCGTTTCAGGGTGTTCTTTGCCGCTTCGATCCGTTCTTCTTCGCGCTTATGCATGTCGGCCAGAAGCGTCGCCATGTAGCTGTCGTCTGGTGTGGCCATGTGTCGGCTCCTGTGGTTGTGGGTGAGGGAAGGCCGGTGATCACGAGCCCTGGCGAATCTGCTGTCCGACGCTGCTCTGGCCATAGAACTCAGGCAGCACACGGTCATTGCCAGCCACACCCAACGCCCGCTCCAGCTCTCGGGTGGCGTCTTTGCACGTGGAGCCAGTGAACCCCGACGTCTTGATGGTCGTGGCTCCTTCGGGCGACACGGTGATCTCGATGGTTCTGGTTGGGGTGCTCGTCATGCCGCACCTCCTACCCGAACCGTCACGCGAATCGAGCCGTCCTGGAGTTTGGTTTCAGTGACCGTGTGGCCCTTCTTCCGGGCTTCGATCTTGGCTTTCTCGACGGCGTATGACTGGAGAAACGAGTTGAGGTGCCGCTGTTCTCCCCAGTGGCCTTCGTAGTTGTCGTACTTGATCTGGCCTGTCTTGAGATCGCAGACGACCGGATAGCACCACTTCGGAAGGTAGATGCAAAGCCCGGTCGCTGTGCCCGAGAACATCTTCGTGGTCTTGTGCTCGGGCGGTTCAAGTTGCAGCCGAGAGCAAGCTGACCGTACGGCCTGCTCGTCTCGGATTTCGGTTTTGATTTCGACAATGTGGCTCAAGGGTGGTGGTCTCCTGTGGGATGTGTGGTGTGGTGCCGGCTCAGAATGGCGGCGGGTCTTCGTCGTCATCGGGGTGCTGGTAGTCGCGGAGGTAGCGGGGGGCAGTCTGCACGGAAAGCTTTCGGCAGTCTCGACCTCTTCCCTCGCAGCGACGCAACGACTGTCGACCAGCTAGTGAGGAGCAGGTGTGTCGAACCCGTTCGGTGGAATTGGCGCCTGCTACGTGCCAAACGGTTCGGGCACTGCCGATGTCGTGGGTCTTGTCGGCACCGGGCTTGCCTAACCTGCCTCGCCTTCGCAGCAGGCCAGGCGAGGTGTTGCGAGGCGGCTTGTGTCGCTCGCCCGGCATATCTACCGTCACCGAGAGCGAGCGTATCGTGAGCGCGTTGTCACGGCTGGGCAGTTAGCCGATCCAGACGTGACCGCGAAGTTCGAGGTGCTCCTCTGGTCAAGAGATGCCTCATGAGCTTCGCCTTTTCTGGCCCTGCGTCGACCCGTGTCAGTCGTGGCCTTTCGTTCCTTCTTGTGGTGGCGCTCGCAGCCTCCAGTGGAGCTTCCTGCCCCCAGCTCCTGCGCGGGTATCAGATTGGCACGTTACCCCTACCTCGCGCACTGCCGCCGCAACCAACGCTCGACCAAGTGATTGCAGCGGTGCATGACAACACCGCACGCGTGCGCAGCCTAACGTCCACGCGAGCGGTCCTTGTGGCGCCCGGTGTGCCGCGGCTTTCGGCAAAGATTGCCTGCGAGCCCCCGCGACGCTTTCGGCTTCATGGCCAGACGGAAATCAGCGGTCACGAATTGGATATTGGCAGCAATGACGATCTCTTCTGGCTCTGGATCCGCCGGCACGAGCCCCGAACCCTCGCGTTCTGCCGACACGATCGTTATGCAGGATCGCAAGCCCGCCAGCTTTTGCCGATTCGTGCTGAGTGGATGCCTGAACTGCTCGGGCTCGTCAACTTCCGGACCGAAGACAAGCACGACGGTCCCTATGCGCTGCCCGATGGTCGCATCGAAGTACGCAGCCACCTCGCGAACGACGGTGAGGAGCTCCACAAGTCCACGATCCTCGACGGCACGAGTGGCCTCGTGGCCGAGCAGCATCTATTCACGCTCGGCGGGGAGCGGATCGCAAGCGTTCGTACAACGAAGTATCGCGTCGATCCTGCCTCGGGGGCTGCGCTGCCTCACCTCATCGAGATTTCATGGCCCACGTCGAACATCGACTTCAAGCTCGAACTATCCGCGATCACGGTCAACGGACCAATCGCTGATCCGGCAGCGTTGTGGGAGATGCCGACGTATCCGGGCTACCAGCCGGTGGACCTGGCCGAGCAGAACCCGAGCCTTCCCTGAATGAAGTCGGTCACACGGCTTTCCGTCTGGATGCGAAGCTCGGTCGCGGTTGCGATCAAAACGTCGGCGGGTCTTCATCGTCATCGGGTGGCAGTGCAAAATCCGAGTCATCCGAGAACGCATCGCCCGGCCCCATCAGAACAGGCACTCGGCTTGCACTGGAACGACTCGGTAGCAAGGAACCCAACGACACATGACCTGGTTCGTACGCGGCAACTTCCATTGCAAGAAAGTCGATCGCGTCACTGAGCTCGGCCTGGTCTTGTGGACTCGTTCTCGTGACGCTCCAAAGAGCCAAGCACGCGACAAGAAGCACGGCCACCGAGATCACAATCGGAGTAGTAGCCGAAAGCGCTGCTGCCCACTGTGAGTCCTGGGCGTGCATTTCAGCCAGGGTCGTGATGTGTCCGGCGAGGTTTTGGCGTTCATCCGATAGGTGACTGAGAAGTTCGGCCACGCGAGCATTTTGAGATGCTTGAGCATGTGCCTGTTCAGCTTGGGCTATCGTGCTGGCACTGGTGACACGGGCTGCTTCTTGGGCGATTTCGGTGGATCGCTCAAGTTGGGCCGTGTCAGAGCTCCAAAGCCAGTCGAACCATCCGGCGTGAGCTGACTGGGCGCTCAATGCCAGCATTCCGACGATGGCGATGATGACCCACGCCGGCCACAGAAGTCGCAAAAGCCAGGTGAGCACCGAGAACGCCACGGTGATCATGAATTCGAGGACGGCCATGAGAAAGCCGCCGAGAAGCGAGAGCATGTAGTTCATCTCCGGTGAGGGCGGGATGGGGAACGGTGACGGCTTTGGTTTCGGCCAGCATGGGAACTGGCAGCATCGGCAAGCCGTGTGATGAGCCGACGACAAAGAGACTGGAGCGCCCGGCGAAGTTTGGTT